>JALTLP010000030.1 GCA_027001895.1 Chromatiales bacterium
ATGTCTATGCCGCTTAGTGCTATAAGGTTACAGGTAAGCAGTACGGCAAACAAGCCCTGCAAAGTTAAACCAAATTGTAAAACAACGGTCACTGTTAAAGCGGCAGTAAGTAATTCAATGGCCGGGTAACGAAGGGATATTTTTGTTTTACATTCGCTACATCGCCCCTTTAAAAACAGGTAACTCAGGACAGGAATGTTTTCAAGTGCTGAGATCCTGTGACCACAATGGGGGCAACTGGATGCGGGAATGGACAGGTTATAGGTTGTGTTTACTGGCCTGGTTTTGTAGTTAAAAGAACTGTCCTGCTCAGTGAGAAAGCTTATACAGTCATTGGACCATTCGCGTATCAGCATCTTTGGCAGTCGATGAATAACAACATTCAGAAAGCTGCCAAAGATAAGTCCGAACGAAACAGAAAATACGATAAGCAGCCAGAAGTTCTGGCTAATCAGATCAAGCATTTGGTTTATGGTTGTTTGTATTGTTAGTGCCCAACAATTTTACCCATCTGGAAGATTGGCATATACATTGCGATAACCAGTCCACCAATAAGCACGCCCAGTATTGCCATAATAAGTGGTTCGAGCAAGCTACTCATACTATCAACGGCATTGTCCACTTCTTCTTCATAGAAGTCGGCAACTTTACTCAGCATGGTATCAACCGAGCCGGCTTCTTCACCAATAGCGGCCATTTGTACCACCATGTTTGGGAATAAACCGGACTGGTTCATGGCGACATTTAGCTGGGTACCGGTTGCTACCTCGTCTTTCATAATTAATACCGCGTCTTTAAAAACGATGTTACCAACTGCACCGGCAACAGATACCATCGCTTCTACCAGTGGTACACCGGCAGCAAACATGGTTGCCAATGTTCTGGAAAAGCGCGCAATGGCGGCCTTTTCTAAAATATTGCCAATAATAGGCATTTTAAGTAAGGCTTTATCGAGAATATGCTGGAATTTAATAGAACGCTTTTTAAGTTCTATAAGCCCATATATTGCTAAACCGATACCACCAAATACAGCCCACCAATAGACCTGGAAGAATTGGGATAAATTGATTACAAACTTTGTGATTGCAGGCAGATCAGCACCGAAACCTAAAAAGAGTTGTTCAAACATAGGGATAACAAAAATCATAAGTATGGCGGTAATAATAAATGCAACCGCAATTACAGCTGTTGGATAGAACAACGCTTTCTTTATTTTACCCTTAATGGATTCAGTTTTTTCCTTATAAGTCGCAATCTTGTCAAGAATGGTATCAAGTATACCGGCATGCTCACCGGCCTGAACAAGATTGCAGTAAAGCTCGTCAAAATGGTACGGGTGTTTTGCCAAAGCATCGGACAGGTTGCTACCCCCTTCGATATCAGCTTTAATCGTAAGCAGTAGCTCCTGCATGGCCTTATTTTCATGGCCACGACCAATAATTTCAAACCCCTGAACGAGGGGAACACCGGCATCCATCATGGTTGCAAGTTGGCGACTGAAAATAGCAATATCTTTGGCTTTGACTTTACCCTTGCCACCACCAAACAGAGGTTTGGATTTTTTCTTTATCTTGCTTGGATTGATACCCTGACGACGCAAGGTTGCCTTGACCAGGGATATATTTGCTCCGGCAGATTCCCCTTTTACTTTTTTGCCTTTATTATCTTTACCTTCCCAAACAAAGACATCTTGTTTTTTTGCTTTTGTCGCCATGCTAATTTCCTTTATACAGCTACACTATATAATTATTATTCTTTAGTAACACGATTGATTTCATCAAGACTGGTTAAACCATCTTTTACTTTTTTAAGGCCAGATTGTCTTAAGTCCGGTATTCCTTCTTTTTGAGCCTGTTCGGCAAGTACCATGGCGTTACCGCCTTCCATAATGATACGTCCCATTTCTTCAGATACAGGCATAACCTGGTAAATACCGACACGGCCTTTGTACCCTTCGGAACACTGGTTACATCCTTTAGGGCCGTAAATAGTAACACCTTTTTTTACTTCTTCGGGAGTAAAACCTTCTTCTAGCAAGGCCTCTTTGGGGATATCCAGCGTTTTTTTACAGTGTTGGCATAAGCGTCTGGCAAGTCGTTGTGCAACAATTAAATGTACGGATGATGCAATATTATAACCGGGGACGCCCATGTTTATTAAACGGGTTAATGTTTGTGGCGCATCGTTGGTATGTAAGGTGGATAATACGAGGTGACCGGTTTGAGCGGCTTTTATTGCAATTTCAGCGGTTTCAAGGTCACGAATCTCACCAACCAGGATAATGTCTGGATCCTGACGTAAAAATGCACGCAAGGCACTTGAAAAGTCCAGCCCCACTTTATTATTCACGTTAACCTGGTTGATACCGGCCATGTTTATTTCAACAGGATCTTCGGCAGTAGAAATATTAACGCCGGGTTGGTTGAGGATATTTACACCTGTGTATAGTGAAACCGTTTTACCCGAACCGGTAGGCCCGGTAACCAGAATCATGCCATACGGCTTTGATAGCGCGCTAAGATAAAGTTCTTTTTGTTCCTCTTCAAAACCGAGCGCTTCAATACCCATTTTTGCGCTGTTAGGGTCTAAAATACGTAAAACGATTTTTTCACCAAACAGCGTGGGGCAGGTGTTAACACGAAAATCAATGGCACGATTTTTTGACAAGTTCAGTTTGATACGTCCATCCTGTGGAATTCGGCGTTCTGATATATCCAGCCTGGACATTACTTTTAAACGTGCAGAAAGTTTATTGGCCATGCCGATAGGTGGCGTTGCAACTTCGTGAAGCACGCCATCCTGACGAAAGCGTACCCGGTAGTTTTTTTCGTAAGGTTCGAAATGAATATCCGATGCACCTTTATTGATAGCATCGAGCAATACCTTGTTTACAAACCGGACAACAGGGGCATCATCAACATCCGAATCGGCGGCATCATCAACATTAACTTCAGCATCTTCATCCACATAGTCGAGGTCGTCATAGTCGCCATCGGCAAGTTCAGATAAGGAGGTATCATTATCATCCATCGCCTTGTTGATAATGGCCTGTAACTTGTCTTCTTCGACCAGGATAGCTTCGGTTGGCATGCCAACGTGGAATTTAATTTCATCAATTGCCTGAAGCAAAGTGGGATCCGATACGGCAATAAACAGGCGGTTACCGCGTTTAAACAAGGGTAAGGTATTATGTTTTCGAACCAGGCTCTCTTTTACCAGCTTGATAACATCGGGCTCGATATCAACAGCTTCAAGGTTAACCAACGGTACACCAAATTCATTCGATGCTGCTTCGGCTATTTCTGCGCTTTTGGCTAACTGGTTCTGAACAATATAGGAAACGAAAGGAATTTTTTCTTTAAGTGAGGCAGCCTGTGCTTCGACAGCTTTGTCTTCGGGTAACAACCCGTCCTGGACGAGTCGTCTCGCCATGCCTCCAAGTTGTATTTTTGCATTTGGTGTAGCCATTTGTATATTTTAACCCTGGTACTTATTTTAGTTTACTGTTTTGTCTAAACCGGCAACCTCTGCGGCGGCATTAGCCAGGGCACGCCCCGGCGTTGGTGTAACAGCAATCGTATAACTGGTACCGTTTGCTACAGTACTTACTGTGTAGTCACAGTTAATATGGGCAACATTTAAAGCCGTCGTAGGTGCGCCGTTGTCTCTGTATGTTGATCTAAAGTAACCACCGCTTTGTGCTTCGAGTAAGGTGTAGTCGCCGACTGTCGCCGAACCGACCGTGGTAACCGTTGCGGCAGCAGCACCATTGTCTGGCCAGTACCTGTTATTTTCAAGATAATATTGTTTTTGTGCCAGGCTAATGGCAGACACTTCGTTGGCACATTCTTCAATTCGTGCTGACTGGATATAGCCGTTATAGGCGGGGATAGCGATAGCAGCAAGAATGGCGACAATTGCAACAGCAATCATGAGCTCTATCAAGGTAAAACCCTGGGGTTGCTTTATCGAATTTGGGGGTAGCTGGGCTATTTTATGCATTTTCTGGGTTCCTACTTAAAAATTAACACCTTATATATGTCCTATTAGTTTAGCACGGCAAATAGGCTATTACAGAGACAAGGCCTCAAACTGATAGCTTGTTCAAAATAATAATTATATTAAAAACAACAAGTTATAAAATATGCTTTAAATTACCGTTTTATTTCACCAGGGTCAGAGCAAACGGCTCTTTTAAGCCATTTTTGACATCAGCTTGTTATAAATTACCAGTATATTTATTTCGGCCGATTAAATAAAAAATTAAGTAATTATTTCTTACATCTCGAAACATTTTTAACTATACTCTATAACTAATTGATATTTTGATGAATTAAGGGTAAAAAGTAAAGATAAACCGTAATAAATACAAATGGTGTGTATTTTTGATACTTATTGCCCGGAATTTTTTAACAGTTTGATAGTATTGTACAAATTAAGATGATGTCGATGGCACCTGAACAATTAAATTTAAATCAAAGACTTACAGCGTTAACCAGCCGGTTAGATCCGGTTGTTTTGATGCAGGGACCGTGGCTTTCTCATGCCCCAATGTGGCTTAATATTTTTTTAATTGTACTGTTGGCTAAATCTGCTGCGGGTCTGACCTGGTTAATTTTGACACCGGCTGCTGAGTTTAAAATAAACCTTCAGCCTGTTCGTCAACAGAACCAGCCGGTTGCACGACTCGATACGGTTAGTCGTCTGCACCTGTTTGGCCGAAGCCAGGCAAAAGCGCTGGTTAACACCAATATTACCAAAACTCGGTTACGGCTTGCATTAAAGGGAGTGTTTGCTTCGACGAACCCGATGAAGGCTTTTGCAATTATTGCTGAAAGTGCGAGTGCCAAAGGCCGCACATTTATGGTTGGCGAGCGCTTGCCCAGCGGCGCAGTATTGCATGAAGTGCGGGCGACGGAAGTCATACTGAATCGTAACGGGCGACTTGAATCTCTGGCGCTGCCTCAGAAGAAACTGGAAAACTTGCCAATATCCGGGGCAACGGGAAGAACGCGAAATGTTAAAACGATAGCTGCTACCAATCGTTTGAAAAAACTGCGAAAAAACTTTGTAAAGTCACCGCAGAAATTTATGGAAAACGCTCGGCTGGAACCCGTTATTAATAAAATTGATGGTTCAACGGAAGGCTTTACATTTAACCATAATGACCCCGCTGTCATGCGTAGTTTAGGCCTGCTGCCAACGGATGTGATTACCTCAATCAATGGTCAGTTAATCAGTAATAATCCAAACGGTGCTTATCAACAGTTAATGCAATCGTTAAAAAATGGAACGCCTTTAAGTATCGATTTAATGCGCAAGGGCGTGCCACATACAGTGAATGTACAAATGTAGTTTGAGGAGTACATTTAATTGAAGTTAAAGTTTAAATTAAGTTGTTATATGAAAATCATTAGTACGAAAAGTCTGAAAAATCTACTGGTATTACTCGTAATGGGTTTTCATTTGCCGGCTTATGCCGAAGTACTGGGTAATGCGCCGAACGTATCAGCAGCACAACAGGTTTATACATTAAATTTTCGTGAAGCTGAAATTACAACGGTAATCGATGCTGTATCGCGTATCACGGGGGCTAATTTTATTGTAGACCCCAGAGTTAAAGGTAAAGTGACCATTATTTCAAATAAAGAAATTCCTGCAGACGAAGTTTATCGGATTTTTCTTTCTGTTTTAAAAGTTCATGGTTTTGCAGCAGTCGTTGGTGCGAATGTTACCAAGATAGTACCGGAAGTTAATGCAAAACAAGATGCAATTCCGTTTATGAACAAGAGAATGTTTAAAGGAAGTGATGCCTTTGTTACCCGTGTTATTGAAGTTCGATATGTGGATGCGGCTCAACTGGTTCCAATTTTACGTCCACTTGTTCCGCAACGAGGACATCTAGCCGCATACCCGGCTTCAAATGTTCTCGTTATCTCAGACAGTGCGGCCAATATTGTGCGTCTCGAAAAAATTATTCGCCGTATCGATCAGGCGACCGGTGATGAAGTTGAAGTCATCCCACTGGAAAATGCCTCAGCTTCGGAGATTATACGCATTATGCAACAACTGGGTAGTCAAAACCCTAAACAAAAAAGCCGTTTAAATGCAGTTGCAGACGAGCGCACAAACAGTATTTTACTTGGTGGGCCACGTTCCTCTCGTGTACGTACGCGGGCATTGATATCACATCTTGATACGCCAATGGAATCCGGTGGCAATACACATGTTATTTATTTACGTAATGCCGTAGCAAAAGATCTGGTGCCGGTATTAACCGGTATTAGTAAAAGTCTGGCTAAAAATACTAAAGGTCAGAAAACAGCAACGACACAGCAGAATATGATCATCGAAGCACATGAAAGTACTAATGCTATTGTGATTTCTGCCCCGGCCAGTATTGTCAGGTCATTAAAATCGGTTATTCAACGACTTGATATTCGCCGGGCGCAGGTTCTGGTTGAATCTGTTATTGCAGAAGTATCCGAAGAAGCAACCAGAGAATTAGGTATTCAATGGGCTGGTGGTGGTGCAAATACCAATCGTCCGGTGGGTTTAATTAATTTTGATAATGGTTATTCCATTACGAACTTGCTGGCAGATACGCCGCCGCCAGCATCCGGTTTATCATTAGGTGTCGGTGATTTAATAGGTACCAGCCGGATTGGTGCTTTAATACGGGCTTTATCAAGTGATGCAGGAACCAATATTTTATCAACCCCGAGTCTGGTAACCATTGATAATAAAGAAGCAGAAATTGTTGTTGGTCAGAATGTACCGTTTATTACAGGTTCGTTTAGTGGCACGGGTTCTGGTGGTTCAAACCCGAGTAATCCATTTACAACGATTGAAAGACAGGATATTGGTTTAAAGTTAAAAATTAAACCGCAAATCAATGAAGGCAATGCGATTAAGCTTGATGTTGAACAGGAAGTTTCAAGCATCAGTCCAAGTACGGCAGGCTCAGATATTATTACCAATAAACGCGCCATTACCACAACCGTTATGGTTGAAGACGGTGGCATCGTGGTTTTAGGTGGTTTGATTCAGGAAAACCTGACCGAAAGTGAACAACGTGTTCCGGTTTTGGGCGATATTCCTATTCTGGGTTTATTGTTTAGATACAATAAAACAACCAAGACAAAAACAAACCTGATGGTTTTTATTCATCCTGAAATCATGAAAGATGATGCCATGGTAAGAAGCCTGACTAATGAAAAATATGCTTATATAAGAGCGAAACAATTAGCAGTGCGCGAGCGCGGTGTTTCATTAATGGATGATGAAATGTCACCGTTATTGCCAGAAATGGAAGAATTTTTAACCTTGCCACCGGCTTATGAAGAAACAGTACAGTCAGGCGATGCTATAACCATGCCACCTTCGGCAATCACCGGTAAGCAGCCGGCTTCGGCGGATTCAATTCGTATGCCATCAGACCCTGAAACGGGTGAACAGACAAGTACGGATATAAAAGAAACTGAAATTGTAAAAACAGCGCCGCCACCAACACTCGATGAGTCTGCAGAATAGTTGAGGCACCCAGGTTGAACGAGCTTGCCACAACAGAAAGAAGTGCCGGTACACGAGCGTTATTGTCTTTCTCATTTGCAAAAAGACACGGTGTACTGGTAACAGGTCTGTACGATGAACATGTTGAAGTTACCCACGTTCCGGATGTGAATACCCAGGTATTGCTTGAACTGAGGCGTCACTATGGTGTTCCGCTGGAAATAAAAACCGTTGAGCCGGAAGAGTTCGACAGGTTACTCCAGGCAAGTTATGAATCGCATTCCGATGAAGCCATGGG
>JALTLP010000031.1 GCA_027001895.1 Chromatiales bacterium
ATTTATATTCTTTTTTGTTTAAAAAATGAAAAATTGATATGAAAATTATAAAAATACGGATGATTTTTTATATTTTTATAAAAAAAAGAGCGTTTAATCCATTTTTCTGTCTGTTTTAGGTGAAAAATTCTAAAAATTTTAATAAAAACAGTTTTAGACGTTGTTAGAAGGCGTTTAACACGTTTTATTGTTTAAACTATTACAGGCAGTATTTATGATTTTATGCTGTGTATCGCTTTTTCTGTGCTAATTAAGTGCATTGGTACATCCCAATGGTTTGTTTTTATGCTTTTTACCTGTTGAAACGTGTAACCAACACCAATTAACCGTGGTTTTAACCAGAATTTACGTGGTCTAAGCATATTTAGCGTACGATCATAGTAACCCGCACCCATTCCTATACGATTTCCTGTTAAATCAAACGCGACTAAAGGTAAAAAGATACTATCGAGGCTTATTATTTTTCGCTGGCGTTGTTTTTTGGCATGTTGCGGTTCCAGAATGCCATATCGGTTTGGAATAAGTCGTGTTTGTGAGGTGAAAGCGGTAAACCACAGCGGATGATGGTTTCGTGGCTGTAATACAGGTAAAAATACGTTTTTATTTTGTTGCCAGCATGCCTCTATAAACGGCATCAGGCTTAGTTCACCTTCTGTTGCCAGGTAACAGCCAATATTCTGGCTATGTTTATAAACAGGGTGATTTATAAGCAGCCCGGCAAGTTGTTCGGCAGCAATTTGTTGTTCGGCCAGGCTTAAGTTACGTCTTTTTTCACGCATTTGTCTGCGAATGGTTTTTGCATTGCTCATAGGGTGAAAGTATAGCTTTATCTATGTCGGTTGAGCCAATTAAAATATTGATGATAGTGGTTTGCTTTTATATAGAAGAGCAGATTGCTTCGTCGCTGCGCTTCTCGCAATGACCGGGTAATGTCATTGCAAGCCCAATTTATTGGCCGTGGCGATCCTGTTTTTTTCTGCCTGAGTTTGGCGAATTAATTAAGATCGCTTTGTCGCTGCGCTCTGCGCAATGACCGGGGTGGGACGTTGGTACTGCAAATGAAATTCAATTTGTAAGGGTGAAAGCCTGGTTTGATTTGTAAATAGTGTTCTTCCCCACCTGTACCGGTTTGATCTTTGCCTTGAACCTGAGGTTCAAGTGGGTGCTTTGGTCAGCCATCAGGCTTTCCGCTACGAGGCGGACTTGCACACAAGCTGGCGTCCACACCCGAAGGTATAAATTACGGCTCAAGAGAACTCGACCAAGTGTCGAATACCGCAGGGAAGAACAGTTATATTTTACTATAAAAACAATGCGTCAGGGCGTTAAAAAGTCGCGCTTTTTGTGGTGAAAACGGCTTGTAATTATCTGGTTTATAAGCTTGGGAAGTGTAGGCGGTCTTGCCGGGCAGCGAGTGTTAAAAGTGATGTCAGATGAAGAGAGTTTAAAATTCCATTTGCTGGCTTTTGAACAGCGCCTGTTCTATTTTTTCCTGTAGGCCTTTTATGCGTGTACCGATTTGTTCATCATTAGCCGATTTCGGTGAATCGCTGGTCTGGCTAAGTAATTCGTGGGAAATATTAAGTGCGGCCATTACCGCAATACGATCTGAGCCAATGACTTTACCGTTATCACGGATTTCGCGCATTTTTTTGTCGAGGAAGTCTGCCGAGCGAATCAGGTCATGACGTTCTTCGTCTTCGCAGGCAATCAGGTATTCCTTGTCGAGAATGTTGACGGTAATCGCCGGTGTTTTTACTTCACTCATTTTCCAATGCCCTTAGTCTGGTGATCATTGATTCAACTCGCGTTTTAGCCAGTTCGGTTTTTTCAATCAGTTGATTCCGTTCTTTGGTTAAGTGGGTCTGGCTTTCCCGCAATGTTTTGTTTTCGTTCTGAAGTCGGTCAACCGCTTTGATGAGATCATCAACACGTGATTCAAGTTTTTTAAGATCTAATTCATCCATTGTTACAGCCGGTGTTTTTGTTTAATTAGTCTTGTGAGAAGTTTATTCTTTAATAGTATATAGGGCAATATAGAGTGAGTGAGGGCGAGGGTCAACGGAAATAAAGCACATTTTTATCGATATTTTGCTGTTAAATACGATATCAAGCATTTAGGATCAGCGCTTACCTGTAAATTAACTCATTTGAAGCTGTTATATGAATAATTACCCCGATTACGATATTGTTAATGATGCCCTGCAACGCAGTGATTCCGAACAGGATGCGGCCGAACATCACGGTCAGCTTTGTGCTTTGCTCAGTTTGCAGGATTCCTTTGCGCAAGAGCAATGGTTAACTCAGGTTTTGCCTGAGGTTGAAAAAGGCGATGCCTTGCTGGCTGAAACACGCAGTATTTTGTCCGAAATTTACCAGGTAACCACCAGCAGTATTGATGCCGAGGATTTTGCTTTTCAGCTATTGTTGCCAGATGACGATGCTTGTTTGTCACAACGCTTACAGGCGCTAAGTCACTGGTGCCAGGGGTTTTTAATGGGGATTACTCATGCCGGGATTACCGATATTGATAAATTACCATCGAATTTGCCTGAGATTGTGCGTGATTTTGTGCAAATTTCCCGTGCAGAGAGCTTTGAGATTGATAACTCCGAAGAGGATGAGAGTTCTTTTGTAGAAATCAGCGAATTTGTGCGGATGGGAACCCTGTTGTTCCGTGTTGAATTTAAGCAGTTTCTTAGCCAGTCAGCAGGATCTGACTCGGAAAAGCCACATTGATCTGTATTTTGGCAACTGGGAATGGCTGTTCGATAAGGTGTATTATATAAGGTATGAATATTAAAGAATTCGCCCGTCGCCGTAAGCGACTGATGCAAATGATGGATAAGGACTCTGTCGCTATTTTACCTGCTGCCCCCGTACGTATGCGTAACCGGGATGTTGAATACCCGTATCGCCCGGACAGCGACTTTTTTTATTTAACCGGTTTTGCCGAACCTGAAGCGGTGATGGTGCTGGTGCCGGGGCGCAAGCATGGCGAATATATTCTGTTTTGCCGTGAGAATGATCCGGTGATGGAAACCTGGAATGGCCCACGTGCCGGTCAGGATGGTGCGATTGAGGAGTATGGCGCGGATGATTCTTTCCCGATAGATGATATCGACGATATTCTTCCCGGCCTGCTGGAAAATAAATCCCGGGTTTTTTATACCATGGGTATTCATAAAGATTTTGATCAACGATTAATTGGCTGGGTAAATCGTTTACGCGAACAGTCGCGTGCCGGTATTCATACGCCGGGTGAGTTTGTAGCCTTAGAACATCATTTGCATGATATGCGTTTATATAAGAGTGCTTATGAAATTACCCGTATGCGCCGCGCAGCAAAAATTTCGGCAAAAGCACATATCCAGGCGATGCAGGTTTGTAAACCGGGTATGAATGAATACCAGATAGAGGCCGAGTTGCATCATCAGTTTGCTAAACAGGGTGCCCGTTCACCGGCATATTCCTCGATTGTGGGGGGTGGCAAGAACAGTTGTATTCTGCACTATGTGGATAACAATGAAGTGCTCAATGATGGTGATATGTTATTAATTGATGCCGGTGCAGAAGTAGAATGTTATGCCGCTGATATCTCCCGGACATTTCCAGTTAACGGTATTTTTTCAAAAGAACAACGCGCGCTATACCAGTTGGTACTGGATGCACAATATGCCGCAATTGAACAGGTGCAGCCGGGTAACCACTGGAACCAGCCACATGAAGCTGCCGTTAAAGTACTAACCAAAGGTTTGATTAAGCTTGGCTTGCTAAAAAGCACTCCGGCGAAGGCAATAAAAGACGAGTCCTATAAAAAGTTTTACATGCATCGTACCGGCCACTGGCTGGGGATGGACGTTCATGATGTGGGTGATTATAAGGTAGAAGAACAATGGCGAGTGCTTGAGCCAGGCATGGTATTAACCGTTGAGCCGGGTTTGTATATTGCACCAATGAAAGGGGTTGCCAAAAAGTGGCATAACATTGGTATACGGATAGAAGACGATGTGCTGGTAACCAAAAAAGGTCATGACATATTAAGTAAAGACACACCAAAAGAAATTGATGAAATCGAAGCCCTGATGCAGGGTTAAAATGACTGCTAGAAACGATATTGTCATTTCGACCCTGGGGAGAAATCTTGAGTTATAAAGTTAAAGATTCCTCCGCTAACGCGTTCAGAATGACGGGGGAAATAGCCTGGATATTAGTTTGAGTTAAAACAGAATTTATTGTGGAAAATAATACAAACAAAACAGAATTTGATGTAATCATTGTCGGCGGTGGTCTGGTCGGGGCCAGCCTTGCCTGTGCGCTGGCATCTGCGGCTCCGAAAGTCGAGTTAAAGATTGCTGTTATTGAAAACTATGCTTTTGATCACGAACAACAACCCAGCTTTGACTCACGCACGGTTGCTTTGTCGTATAGTTCCAGAGAAATTTTTGAAACACTGGGGTTGTGGTCACAAATTGAAAAGCTGGGTGCCTGTGCAATAGAAGAAATCCATGTTTCAGATCGCGGTCATATGGGTTTAACCCATTTGCGCGCACATGAGCAGGGCAGTGAAGCACTCGGTTATGTGGTTGAAAACCAGTTGCTGGGTAAAGCCCTGTATCAGCGTCTGTCTGAGTATAAAAATATTTATTTGTTCTGCCCTGCATCAGTGGCTTCTTTTACAACAGATAAACAACTCGTCGAAGTTAAGATAACGGAAGGTGATAAAGAAGCATTATTATCGACTCGGCTACTGGTTGCGGCTGATGGTGGCCAGTCCTTTGTGCGTCAGCAGGCTGATATCAAAACCCGCAATCTTGAATATAACCAGAGCGCAATCATAACCAATATTGCCTGTGATAAACCGCATAACAATATTGCTTACGAACGTTTTACTGATAGCGGCCCGCTGGCCTTGCTGCCATTGAATGATTGTGAGGGGATAAGTAATCGTTATTCGCTGGTCTGGACTTTAAAGAACGAACAGGTGGAAAAATACCTGGCAATGGATGACGAGACATTTTTAGCCGCGCTGCAACAACGTTTTGGTATTCGCGCCGGGCAGTTTATTAAAACTGCAAAGCGGGTCAGCTACCCGCTGGAGCTGATGCGGGTTAAAGAATCGGTTCGGCAACGTCTGGCAATCATTGGCAATGCCGCGCATACATTACACCCGGTTGCAGGTCAGGGCTTTAACCTTGGCTTACGGGATGTCGCCTCGCTTGCAGAAGTGGTTATACAGGCCCGTTTACAGCAGGAAGATTTTGGCGAGTTGTACTGTTTACAAAAATATGAAGCATGGCGCAAACGTGACCTGTTACAAACAAGTTTAAGTACCGATAGTCTGGTACGTTTATTTACGACGAATTTTTTACCCGTGGTGGTCGCACGTAACATGGCCTTGCTGGCAATGGATATGTTGCCGGGTATGAAAATAAATATGGGGCGGCAGGCAATGGGCTTTGTCGGTAAGGTAAGTCGTTTAGCAAGAGGTTTGCCACTGGTATGAATCAGTTTGATATAACGATTGTTGGTAGTGGCATGGTTGGTGCGTCACTGGCCTGTGCGCTAGCAGCGAATAACAGCGACTTGTCGATTGCGGTAATTGATACGGCGGTCCCGCTTGAAAAACCGGCGATGGACAGTTTTGATTTACGCGTGAGTGCAATTACCCGTGCCAGTGAAAATATTTTCAGAAATATCGGTGTATGGGATGCGATAGAAAGCATAAGAGTCAGCCCTTATCAGGATATGCATGTATGGGATGCCAAAGGCAATGGCGTGGTGCATTTTGACAGTGCTGATCTGGCCGAACCATCGCTTGGGCATATTATCGAGAATCGGGTAATACAATATGCTTTACAGCAGCGCCTAAAAACTTTTGACAATATCCATGTGATTGCACCGGCTGTTTGTAAAAAATTAATTGAAAATGAACAACAGCTTGTTTTATTGCTTGAAGATGACCAGGTGATTACAACTTCGTTACTGGTGGGTGCCGATGGTAGCCGGTCATGGGTACGACAACAGGCGAATATTAGCGTGCGCGGCTGGGATTACGACCAGGCCGCAGTGGTAACCTATGTTAAAACTGAAAAGCCGCATCAGAATACGGCCTGGCAACGTTTTATGCCAACCGGGCCACTGGCTTTTTTACCACTTAGCGATGGTTATAGTTCAATCGTCTGGTCAACTTCACCGGAGCAGGCTGAAGAATTAACAACAATGGATGAAGCCAATTTTAAACAGGCTGTGCAAGTGGCTATTGATAACCGTTTTGGTGAAATTAGCTTCTGTGCAGAACGTGTGGTGTTCCCGTTGCGATTTTTTACAACTGACCAATATATAAAACCTAATCTGGCACTGGTTGGTGATGCTGCACATACCATTCACCCGTTGGCAGGACAGGGGGTGAATATGGGTTTGTCTGATGCAGCGGCACTGGCACAAACGCTTATCGATGCGCTTAACAAGGGTAAGGCTGTTAACAGTTTTTCTGTGCTACGTCAGTATGAACGCTGGCGCAAGGCCGATAACCTGGCTTTGATGGTAGCGATGGATGGTTTTAAAAATATTTTCGGTAGTGAGCTGGTTCTGGTTCGTGAGTTACGAAACACCGGGATGAACCTGGTCAATGATATGCCGCTGATTAAAAACAGTATTATTCGCCAGGCAATGGGTTTAAGTGGCGATTTATCCCGTTTTGCACAACTGTAACTTATAGATGGATATCATGTTCTGTCATACACGGCATAAATTTCGCAAAATTATAAATAATTCTAATTCAGCGTTTATAAACAGGTATACTTGACTGGGTTATCGTCTTCGTGGGAATGACAGCTAAAAAAATATATGAACATACTTAACACGTTATCAATACTTATTACGCTTGCCGCGTTGTTTAGTTATTTAAACTACCGTTATATTAAATTACCAACAACAATCGGAATTATGTTGATTGCTCTATTAATGTCGGTTGTGTTGATTATTGCTGGTAAGCTTGGTATTGAAAGTCTGTTTATTCATGCCGAAGATATTTTACGCAGTATCGATTTCCACCATACCTTAATGAATGGCATGTTAAGTTTTCTGTTATTTGCCGGCGCCTTGCATGTTGACTTAAATGATCTTGCCAAACAAAAATGGATTGTCTTACTACTAGCAACTTTTGGCGTTGTCTTTTCAACTATTTTAGTGGGTGGTTTAACCTGGCTGGTGTTTTCTGCATTTGGTTTCAAGGTTTCCTATCTTTATTGCCTGTTGTTCGGCGCGTTGATTTCGCCAACCGATCCCATTGCTGTTATGGGTATTTTAAAACAGGCCGGGGCACCGAAAAGTCTGGAAATTAAAATTGCCGGTGAATCATTATTTAATGATGGAGTGGGCGTTGTTATTTTTGTCGTACTGCTGGATATCGCTATGGGGGGCAATCAACCAACTGCGGGTGGTATCGCACTGTTCTTTGTGCAGGAAGCAATTGGTGGAATTATACTTGGCCTGACTCTGGGCTATACAGCCTTTGTTATGTTGCGTACGGTTGATAACTACCAGATTGAAATTATGTTAACCCTTGCATTAGTCATGGGGGGCTATGCACTGGCTCATGCGCTGCATTTTTCCGGGCCGATTGCGATGGTGGTTGCCGGATTATTAATTGGTAATCATGGGCGGCAACATGCGATGAGTCATCAGACACAATTACGTCTGGATAATTTCTGGGAACTGATCGATGAAATTCTTAATGCCGTGCTGTTTGTTATTATTGGTCTGGAGGTTCTGGTGCTGTCATTTAAACTGGAATATGTGCT
>JALTLP010000032.1 GCA_027001895.1 Chromatiales bacterium
GTTATAGGGGGAGGGCATTATAGATATTAGCTGGAATACAGGTTTACAAAATTAGATTTCTGATAGACTAACCGATATGATAGCCATTCCGAATAATTCCAAAGTTTAAAATCAAATGAATAAATTAATCGCTAAAATTGGTGTCGTTACCGTATCGGATCGAGCCAGCCGTGGTGAATATGAAGACCGTGGTGGCCCGGCTATTGTCGACTGGTTAAGTGCAACGCTGGCATCTGAATACGAAATCGTAAAACGTCTCGTGCCAGATGAACAAACGGAAATTGAACAGGCACTGATTGAGTTAACAGACAAACAAGCCTGTTGCCTGGTTGTGACAACAGGCGGTACCGGGCCTGCTAAACGTGATATTACACCCGAGGCAACCCTTGCTGTCAGTGATAAAGTGATGGATGGTTTTGGGGAGTTGATGCGTAGTGAATCACTGAAAGTGGTACCAACGGCTATTCTTTCCCGGCAAACGGCAGTTATTCGTGGTGAAACACTTATTATAAATTTACCGGGTAATCCTTCTGCAATCTCTGATTGTTTAAATGCGGTTTTTCCTGCTGTTCCAACCTGTATCCGGTTACTGGATGGGCCCGAATTGCAGGTTAAACAAAAAACAACAGCCAGTTTCAGTCCATCAATAAAATGAACCGCTATGTTATTCCAGATAGCGCAAAATCATTGCGTGAAATAATTTTATGGGCCGAAAAAATTCTGGATAAACAGGATATTTATTTTGGTCATGGTACAGATAACGCACTGGATGAAGCGGCTTACCTGATTTCGTATTGTGCTGATTTGCCTGCGGATTTTGGCGATGACAAGCTTGAAATTATTCTTTCAGACAAGCAACGTTTAAAAGTAGCCGATGCTATGTTTGAACGTATCGAAAATAAAATACCGGTTGCCTATATTACTGGCAAGGCGTGGTTTTTCGGGCTGGAATTTGAAGTGAATGAACATGTGCTTGTTCCGCGTTCACCACTTGCTGAGTTGATTGCAGAGCATTTTTCCCCCTGGTTTGACAATGAATTGTGGGCAACAAGAAATGATCGGCCACTGGATATTCTTGATATGTGTACGGGAAGTGGTTGTATCGCGATTGCCTGTGCAACGGCTTTTGAAAATGCCAGTGTCGATGCTGTCGATATTTCGCCTGAAGCACTGAAAATAGCCGAAAAAAATATTGCGAAACATAATTTGCAGACACGTGTGCATGCAATCTGCTCGGATATGTTTAGCGATTTAGCACAGAAAAAATACGATATTATTATCAGTAACCCGCCGTATGTTAGCCGGGAAGAAATAAATGCCTTGCCGGATGAATATCACAAAGAACCCGATATGGGTTTGTTTGCCGATAACAATGGCTTGCAGTTTGCTATTACGCTGTTAAAAAATGCCAGCAAATTTTTAAGTGATGAGGGCATTATTGTTATTGAAGTGGGGAACAGTGAGCAGGCACTACAAAAATATTACCCGGATATAGCCTTTACCTGGCTGGAATTTGAAAGGGGTGGGCAGGGTGTTTTACTGCTCGATGCAGCACAAATACGCCAATATCAGGAAAAATTTTTAAGATAAGATACAAACACTGATTACTGGTAAATTTTGAAAATTAGCTGTTTAACTGTCAAGGTTATCAATATGAAGTGGTCTTGGCTGGTCGATAAAATAACCCTGGGCATAATTAATACCAACGTCCTTAAGCGTATCGTAAATTTCCCTGTTTTCGACAAACTCGGCAATGGTTTGTATTCCCATGATATGGCCAATACGATTAATGGCTTCAACGAAAGCCAGGTCGGTTTTGTCGTCGCAAACGTCCATAATAAAGTGGCCGTCTATTTTTATAAAATCGACTGGCAGGTTTTTCAGGTAGTTAAAAGAACTCAAGCCACTGCCGAAATCATCCAGTGCAAAATAGCAGCCAATCGCTTTTAAAGATTTCATAAACTCTATTGCCTGAGACAAATTACTAATGGCTGCTGTTTCAGTCACTTCAAAGCAAATGCAGCCTGGGTCAATATTGTTTTTGTTGAGTATATTTATAATAAACGTTTCAAAATCTTTTTTGCATAAGGATTGTCCGGACAGATTTATTGTAAACAGTTTGTTGGTAAGATGTTGTCTGTTTTCACTTAAAAAAGTAATTGTATTTTTTATAACCCATTTATCTATATCCGGCATAATTTCATAGCGTTCAGCAGCGGGTATAAAGGACATTGGTGGAACAAGCGAACCGTCTTTATTTTTAAGTCGTAATAAAATTTCACAATGGCGTCGGGTTTCGTCTGCAAAATTTTTGATACTCTGACAATAAAGTGTAAAATTATTATTTTTCAATGCATTTTTTATATGTTGCATCCACTGAAGTTCGCCCTGGCGTTTCTGGATGTCTTCATCGTTGGGATCAAATAGATGGATTCTGTTACGGCCTTCTTCTTTGGAAATATAGCAGGCGGTATCGGCGTTACGCAACAGTTCGGTCAGACTTGCAGTCGTATTATCCAGGGTGGCCAGGCCAATACTTGCCCCCACTTCGAAAGAATTGTTGGCCCAGATAAAACGAAAGCTTTTAATTTCACTGCGAATCTTGTCGGCGATTTCAAGCGCGTTTTCGATATTACAATCTTCGAGCAAAATACCGAACTCATCACCACCGAGTCGTGCAAGTATATCGCTGCGGCGCAATAAAGACTGTAATAACAGCGAAAGTTGCCTGAGGAATTCATCACCCGCTTCATGACCTGCCGTGTCATTGATTATCTTGAATTGATCCAGATCCATAAAACAAACAACATGTTTTTCGTCAGGATTTATTTTTACTGATTTCAGTGCATTATCCAGATGGTGTTCAAACTGTCTTCGATTGATAAGCCCGGTCAGGCTGTCATGGCTTGCGTAGTATTTTAGTTGTGATGACAGTGCGCGTATTTCAGTGACATCTCGGAAAATAACAACTGCCCCCGATGTTTTTCTGTCGGCAGTGACAATGGGGGCAAGTGTGTATTCAATCGCGTATTCACTATGGTTCCTGTTGATAATCGTTTTAGGACTTTCGGCACTCATAATAACTTCAAGGTTGTTAATTACCCTGTCAAATTCAGTACTATCTGATTTTTCAGGGTCTTCGCTTGCTTCAACATTAAAAACGGTATAAAAGTCTTTACCAATGGCCTGTCGGTAAGAGTAGCCGGTTAATTCCTCTGCCACCGGGTTTATCTGGGTGATTTTACCGTTTATATCTGTTGTGATAATGGCATCACCAATAGAGTGCAGGGTGATTTCAGCCAGTTCTTTTTCCATATAAAGTTTTGACTGAAGTTGTTTTGTAATATAAATAATAATCAGTGAAATAATAATACCGGAAAGCAGTGCGATAACCGAAAGAATGACCAGTATTTTCCAGGTGTCGGCCTGTTCTTTTTCGGCCTGACGTGCAATTTTCTGTGATGATTGGTGTTGAATATTTTGTAGTTGTTCCAGCAGGTTAAGGATTTCGGCCTGGAGTGGAATGGCCTTGTTTATCAGCAGGTCATTAGCGGTTTCTATTTGTTCTGTTTGTACCAGCTCGGCAATTTTGTTTTGTAGTGGGGCCGTAATACGGGTGAGTTTGCCTTGTTTACTTAAAAGGGAACGTTCGCGGTCTTCAAGTTTTGTCTGCATCAGTTTAATTCGCGCGTTAGCAAACTGAGAAGCGTAGGAATTAAATTTTATAAAAAGCTCGTCTCGTATAAACGGATCGTTTATCGAAACCATTGTTAACAGGTTGATGCTTCGTTCCCGGGCAGAGTTATACATCCGAGTTATAAGTTCGGACTTTAAGCCGTGGCGTTTAACCAGTTCGTTTACATGCTGGTTGGCTTTTTTGTTCTGAACAATACTGGTAACCAGGGTCATGCTAAACAGTGCGACGATAACAACATAACCCCAGATAATGATTCGGGGTGAACGTATTTTTTGATCTTGTTTTCGCTGTAATTTTAACAAAAGACTACCTAAACCCTTGTTTATATAAGATACGCTGAACGGGAAAATATGGTTTGAAAGAGCTGATAGTTTACCCCAAAAAATGCCTGAAAAACATACAAAAACATGCCGTTAAAACCTCTTAAATCAGGTATTAATTATAGTGTGGAATAGCCGCATGTCTGTGATATTTAAAGCTTATTTGGCCTATAGATAAGCAAGATTTTAAGGTAGAATTGAGCAATTACTCATAATTTTTGCCCAAATCAGTTCTTCTGTGTAGGCTACAACGATTTTGGCTATATAAAACGAATGGTTATTTATGTCTGGAAATACAATCGGAAAGTTATTTAGCGTGACCAGCTTTGGCGAAAGCCACGGTGCGGCAATAGGCTGTATTGTGGATGGCTGCCCGCCGGGGCTTGAGCTGTGCGAAGCAGATATTCAGAAAGACCTGGAACGTCGTCGCCCCGGTAAAACCCGGCATACCACGCAACGCAGGGAAACGGACGAGGTTGAAATTTTGTCGGGTGTGTTTGAAGGCAAAACAACCGGCACACCGATTGGCCTGTTAATTCGTAACGTGGATCAGCGTTCCAAAGACTATGGCAATATAAAAGACCAGTTTCGCCCCGGCCATGCGGATTATACCTATTTACAAAAGTACGGCATACGAGACTATCGCGGTGGTGGCCGTTCTTCAGCACGTGAAACCGCAATGCGTGTTGCTGCCGGTGCCATTGCAAAAAAATACCTTGCAGAAAAAGCCGGTATTGTTATTCGTGGTTATATGGCACAACTTGGGCCCATTAAACCAAAAACTTTTGACTGGAATGTTGTTGAAAAAAACCCGTTCTTCTTTCCGGATGCTTCAATGATTGACGAACTTGAAGCGTATATGGATGCATTGCGTAAAGAAGGCAATTCAATCGGTGCACGCATTAATGTGGTTGCCTCTGGCATGATGCCGGGCCTCGGTGAGCCGATCTTTGACCGGCTTGATGCTGAACTGGCACATTCACTGATGTGCATTAATGCCGTTAAAGGTGTTGAGATAGGCGCGGGTTTTGATTGTATTGAACAAAAAGGCACTGAGCATCGGGATGAAATAAGCGAGCAGGGTTTTTTAAGTAATCATGCCGGTGGTATTCTTGGCGGTATTTCTACTGGCCAGGATATTATTGCAAGCATTGCGCTTAAACCCACTTCGAGTTTGCGGCTGCCCGGTCAAAGTGTCGATGCGCAAGGTCATGCTGCCGAGGTGGTCACGACGGGTCGACATGATCCGTGTGTGGGGATTCGTGCAACACCCATAGCCGAGGGGATGATGGCGATTACGATTCTGGACCATTACTTACGCCATCGTGGGCAGAATGCGGATGTGCAATGTGACACTCCGGTTATCCCGGCAAACACAGCCGATAAAAAATAGTTCTGGTGATAAACAGTTACCTCTTTTTAACTGTTGTTATCTTTTTAAAGGCTTACTAATCAATAAATGAAATCAACGCTTAATTCATTTCTTTATTGGCGATTGTCAGGCTTCTACTTTTTTTACTTTGCCAGTTTAGGTGCACTTATTCCGTACTGGAGCTTATATCTTAAAGATATCGGCTTTAGTGTGCGAGAAATCAGTGAGTTAATGGCACTTATTCTGTTAACAAAAATTATTGCACCAAATGTCTGGGGCTGGATAGCCGACCATACCGGGCAGCGTATGTTAATTGTCCGGCTCGGCAGTTTTTTTGCGGCATTTATTTTTGCAGCGGTTTTTTTTACAACGAACTACTGGTGGATTGCGCTTGTCATGCTGTCGTTCAGTTTTTTCTGGAACGCGGCATTACCACAGTTTGAAGCCACCACCTTACAACATCTCGACAACCAACCGCATCGTTATAGTTCAATTCGTTTATGGGGTTCGGTTGGTTTTATAATTGCGGTAGCCAGCCTGGGTTATGTTCTGCAATACAACTCGATAACGCTATTACCGGTGAGTATTTTTGTTTTTATGCTGGGCATTTTTATAATGAGCCTGTTCGTGCCGGAAAAAGCAGCCGGGCATATTCATATTGGCCATATTCACTTAAAAGAAATTATTTTTCGTCCGGAAGTATTGGCATTGATAGCCGTTTGTTTTTTATCTCAGGCCAGTCATGGGGCGTATTACACTTTTTATAGCCTGTATATGGAAGGTTATGGTTACAGTCGCAGTGTGATAGGGCAGCTTTGGGCGCTGGGAGTGATTGTTGAAGTGCTGGTGTTTATTTTTATGTATCGACTGGTGCCTTTGCTTGGTTTGCGTAAACTGTTTTTATTAACCTTTATTTTAACTGCGATTCGCTGGGCGCTCATTGCCACTTTTGCAGACAATATGGGTATTATGCTGTTTGCGCAAACTCTGCATGCCGCCAGTTTTGGTATTTTTCATGCGGTTGCAATCCAGTTATTTCACCAGCATTTTTCCGGCAAGCATGCGGGTAAAGGCCAGGCTATATACAGTAGTGTCAGCTTTGGGGCCGGTGGTGCATTCGGTACCTATTTAAGTGGTATTTTATGGGAATCGTCCAGCCCGGAAAGTACTTTCTGGCTGTCTGCGGTGATGGCGGTTATGGCCTTTTTTGTTGTTTTACGCTGGATTAAGGTTGAGAATTAACGGCGTTTAAAGCTGCTGTAACATATTGATACTATTAGTGATTATTTGCTATAGAAAACACCGTCGATACCGATATAGTAAGGTATAAATGTTATCAATAGCTCAACTTAGCAGAACAATCTGGAGCCACGGAGAGGATTTTTGATGGACAAAGGCCAGTACGACGTACTTATTATCGGCGGGGGTATCTCGGGTACCGCCTTGCTGTACGAACTTGCGCAGTTTACCGATCTTTCGCATATCGGCCTTATTGAAAAATACAATGAACTGGCCGATGTAAACTCGCATGGTCGCAACAATAGCCAGACTCTTCACTGTGGTGATATCGAAACCAACTACACCATCGAAAAAGCCGTACAGGTAAAACAAACTGCCTCGATGGTATTAAATTATGCGCAGCAACAAAGCAATCGTGACAGCTTAATTTATAAATATCCCAAAATGGTACTCGGTGTGGGTGAGCATGAATGCCGATTCTTACGTGACCGTTACCAGTCTTTTAATAAACATTTTCCAACTATGCAGGTAATGGAACAAACGGATATTGCCGAAGTTGAACCCACCGTGGTAGAAGGGCGTAAGCAAGAAATTGTTGCTCTGGGAATACTTGATGAATACACCGCGGTTAACTACGGTGCGTTGGCTCAGTCTTTTGCTGAACAGGCGAGGCAGGTAAGTGACAAGACCATCGACATGCATATGCAAACACATGTTGATGCAATTACAAAGACGGATTCCGGTTACCGGGTTAAAACGGACAAGGGTAGCCTCGAAGCAAAGTTTGTCGTGGTTTCAGCCGGTGGCCACAGTTTATTGTTTGCCCATCGTATGGGGTATTGTCTGGAGTTTTCCTGTTTACCGATGGCTGGGAGCTTTTATTACACGCCACAAATGTTAAATGGAAAAGTTTATACAGTACAAAATGAAAAATTACCGTTTGCTGCCATACACGGTGACCCGGATGTTTTAGTGCCGGGCAAAACCCGCTTTGGTCCAACTGCGTTGGCCTTACCGATGTTGGAACGTTATAACCTGAAAACAGTGTTCGACTTTTTACAGGTCGTTAAGTTTGACAGTGGTGTTGCAAAAGTAATGTGGGATTTATTAAAAGTACCGGATATTCGCAATTATATGTTTAAAAA
>JALTLP010000033.1 GCA_027001895.1 Chromatiales bacterium
TTTCTTTTAATGTTTTAGGGTGGTCCAGGGTATAGTGCAGACCACGGCTTTCTTTTCTCTGCATTGCCGATTCAATAATCAGGCTTGCTGTATCGGCAAGGTTACGTAACTCGATTAAGTCATTGGTAATACGAAAGTTACCATAATAGTCCGTTATTTCCTGTTTAAGTAAGTTAACTCGACTTTGTGCACGTTTAAGTCTTTTGTCTGTTCGTACAATGCCAACATAATCCCACATAAAACGACGTAACTCATCCCAGTTATGGGTAACAACGACTTCTTCATCAGAGTCGGTAACGCGGCTTTCATCCCACTCGGGAAGTTTGTCAGGAATCTGGATATGTTTTTGTTCTTTAATATGTGTGCTTGCTGCCTGAGCAAACACCAGACATTCCAGAATGGAATTACTGGCCATACGGTTTGCACCATGTAAGCCGGTAAAGGCAACCTCGCCAATGGCATATAAACCAGCAATATCAGTCTGGCCATGTTGATTTGTCATTACACCGCCACAGGTGTAATGCGCAGCAGGCACTACCGGGATAGGTTGCCTGGCCATATCAAAACCAAACTCAAGACATCGCTTGTAAATCGTGGGGAAGTGGCGCTCAATAAATTCGGCAGGTTTATGTGAAATATCCAGAAGCACATTTTCTGCACCCAGGCGTTTCATTTCATGGTCAATTGCGCGGGCAACAATGTCGCGTGGAGCAAGCTCGGCACGTTTGTCAAACTTGTGCATAAAAGCCGTTCCATCTGGTAATAATAGTTTTGCACCTTCACCGCGCAGTGCTTCGGTTATAAGAAATGATTTAGCTTCCGGGTGGTACAGACAGGTCGGGTGAAACTGGTTAAATTCCATATTGGCAACCCGGCATCCGGCTCGCCATGCCATGGCGATTCCGTCACCTGTTGCGGTATCGGGGTTGGTCGTATACAGGTAAACCTTGCTTGCGCCGCCATTGGCTAAAATAACAAAACGGGCATGAAATACTTTTACCTGGTTTTTATTCCTGTCCAGTACATAGGCACCCAGACAGCGGTTATGCTGGCGTTTTTCGACAGCAGTCTGCACTTTGCTCTGGGTAATAAGATCAACAGCAATATGGTTCTCGAATATTTCGATATTTTCATGCTGATTCGCCTGGGCTGCTAACGATATTTCAACGGCTCGCCCGGTCGCGTCGGTCGCATGGATGATGCGGCGGTGGCTGTGACCGCCTTCACGGGTTAAATGGTAGGAATCGGAATTGGTACCTGCCTCATTACGGGTAAATTTGATACCCTGCTCGATGAGCCAGTGAATATTTTCCTTGCTGTGCTGCACGGTAAATTTAACGATTTCCGGGTTGCATAAACCCGCACCGGCTTCGAGGGTATCGTTTACGTGCGATTCTATTGAGTCGTCTCGGTCGAGTACTGCGGCAATGCCTCCCTGCGCATAAAGCGTACAACTCTCAGTTAATTTTCCCTTAGTAATCAACTGGATACGATGAGTGTCAGCCAGACGCAGGGCAGCACTCAGGCCTGCCGCTCCGCCACCAATTATAAGTACATCTGTATTCAGGTGAGGCTGGCTGCCTGTGATGGATTTCATAATATTCCTGATATTCATAAATAGAATCTTCGCGCTTTAACGGCGTTATGGCAACTTATTAAATGGATAGTTAGGTGCTATTTGTAATAGAATGCCAAGATATTGATTTGTTAACAAAATATAATGAATTTTACAGTAAATAATCAACTACAAAAGCGAACTATGCAAGAGAATAAAGGTCATATGTTTGCACATCTTAAAACATTCGATTTTTTAGCGGAGTGTTTTTAGATGTCAGATAAAGCCGCTGATCAGCAACTCGTTGAAAGAGTGCAAAAAGGTGATAAACGGGCATTTGATCTGTTGGTCGTTAAATACCAGCAAAGGATAATGAATGTGATTTCGCGTTTTGTTAATGATTTTGCAGAAGTGCAGGACCTTGCACAGGAAACATTTATCAAAGCCTATCGTGCCTTACCAAATTTCCGGGGTGACAGCGCTTTTTATACCTGGCTTTATCGTATAGGAATTAACACAGCAAAAAATCACCTGGTTGCCAAAGGGCGCCGTCCGCCCAGTGGCGATGTGGATGCTACTGAGGCCGAGTATTACGAAGGCGAATCATCTTTAAAAGATCAGGCCTCACCCGAACGGGTGGCATTAACAGATGAAATTGCCAGCGTTGTTTTTAATGCCATTGAGCAATTGCCGGAAGATTTACGTACGGCAATAACCTTAAGAGAACTTGAAGGCATGAGTTACGAGGAAATTGCTGATGTAATGGATTGCCCCATCGGAACCGTACGTTCGCGTATATTCCGGGCTCGTGAAGCAATTGATTTAAAGCTTAAACCTTTGATGGATGAAGCCGATAACTAGATAGTAGTAAAGTTAAACATGAACGTGAGAGAAGTATTATGAGCGATTCTATAAATGAAAAAATTTCATCACTCCTTGATGATGAATGCCAGCTTGATAACAATTTAATGGACTCTCTGTCAGAGGATAGTTCTGCCAGAGCTAAATGGGCCCGTTATAATCTTATCAGTGATGTATTAAATGATCGAGATCATCACCGTGTTGATGCTGAATGGTTTAACACGCTTCACGAAAAGCTGGATAATGAACCCACCATACTTGCACCGCGCAGAATTCGGACTTTTACTCACAAGGCGATGAAGCAGTTTGCGGGTCTTGCGGTTGCAGCATCTGTTGCCATGGTAGCGATTGTAAACGTTCAGCAAACTCAAACTGGCAAAACAACGGATGTTACTAACATTGCATCAACGACCAACCAGTTTCAATCGGTATCAAGTGATATTAAGCCAGTAACTTTACGGCTGAACAAAGCAAAAGAAAGACGCTTAAGTGGTTACCTTGTTAACCATTATGAATATTCTGTATCAGGTAAAATGCAGGGTGTTATGCCGTATATGCGTATTGTAAGTGTGACTCCTGCAGAAAAGATTGTGCATGAAAAATAAATTTATAGTTCTTACCAGCAGTATTTTACTTTTTACCTCGGGTCTGGTATTTGCAGACTCTTCAGATGTTAAGCAGGTTGAGCCGTGGTTGCAAAAAATGCACAGTGCAGCGCACATGGTAAATTATCAGGGTGTGTTTGTTTATGGTCAGAGTAACAACCTGAGTTCAATGAAAATAGTTCATAGCACAAACGGCCTGGGTGAGCGTGAAAGACTGTTGTCGCTTGATGGTACAGGGCGTGAAGTTATTCGCACTAAAAATTCGGTTACCTGTATTTTACCTGACTCCAAATCGGTTATGGTTGAAAAAAACCGGCCGAAGTCAAAATTTCCACCTGCTTTTCCAGTAAAACTAAGTTCGCTGGTTGATGTATATGACTTTCACATGGCAGGTACAGAAGTGGTGGCAGGGCAACCCGCGCAAAGAATTAATATCAAGCCAAAGGACAAATATCGTTACGGCCATATACTCTGGATTGATAAAAATTCAGGCTTACTGCTTAAAACCCATCTTATGAATGAGCAAGGTCGCACCGTTGAAAAGTTTATGTTTACTCAAATAGACTATATGGATAAAGTCCCGGACAAGTTGTTGCAACCTTCTATATCAGGAGAGAACTATACCTGGTATGAATCTGACGAAACAAAAAAGCAAACGACCAGTATGCCCAGCAAATGGAGTGTAAGGCATTTGCCGCAGGGATTTAAAGAAGATATGTCACGTAAACATATTATGCCGCGTAGTGGAGTTGCTATTGAGCAACTGATGTTCTCGGATGGGCTGTCTTCTGTTTCTGTCTTTATTGAAAAACATACCAATAACGATGAGCAAATTATTGGCCACTCAAGAATGGGTGCGATTAATGCCTGTGGACGTGTATTAAATAACGGCATACATGTTACTGTGGTCGGTGAAGTCACACACGCTGCAGTAAAAATGATGTGCGATTCTGTTTATCTAAAATAACCATATAATGATAGAACAAACTGCAACGGTAACAGAGCTTGATAACGGTATGGTCTGTGTTGAAACAGACCGACAGGCAGCTTGTGGTTCCTGTTCGGCAAAGGCGGGTTGCGGAAAGTCATTGCTGGATAATATTTTCAAACCTCGTCCGGTTCAGATTGTTTTAGAAAATACCGTTAATGCTAAATTACATGACAAGGTTATTATCGGTCTGGATGATGCGGCAATGTTGCAGGCTTCTTTTTACCTGTATCTTTTCCCACTGTTAGTTATGCTCGTTACTGCTATCCTGACGGGTTATTTTATATCACCTGCTGCTTCAGAAATTTATATTGTTGTTGCTGCTTTTGTCGGGTTGTTTGTCGGAAGTCGGATTGCAGGTATGCTTATAAATAATAAATTATATAACCATAACGAAAAATTCAGACCGAAACTGCTCAGAGTCAGCACAGAAACATTTTCATCGACTACGGACGTTGTATTTACAAAATAATCAGGAGTTTACCTTGTTTAATATTAATATGAGTTTAAAGACATCACTTATTGTTTTATCTTCATTTTTTGTCTTGTCTCTTAGCCAGGCAATTGAATTACCGGACTTTACCGAGCTGGTTGAGCAAAACAGTCCGGCCGTTGTAAATATCAGTACCAAGCAAAAAGTAAAGTCGCCGCATGGCTTACCGCATGGATTGCAAATTCCTGACTTGCCTGAAGGTTCGCCGTGGAACGATCTGTTTAAAAAGTTTTTTGAAGACCGGGGTAATTCAGAACAACCTGATGCCCAGTCATTGGGTTCAGGTTTTATAATAGATGAACACGGTTACATTGTTACAAATCACCATGTTATTAAAAATGCAGATGAAATTCTTGTGCGACTATCAGACAGACGTGAACTGGTTGCAAAATTAATCGGTAGCGATGCCCGTTCTGATATAGCGCTGCTTAAAATAGAAGCCGATTCTCTACCCGTTGTAAAAATAGGTAATTCAGAAAAGTTAAAAGTTGGTGAGTGGGCGATGGCAATTGGTACGCCTTTCGGCTTTGACCATTCTGTGTCTGTTGGCGTTATTAGTGCGATAGGAAGAAACAATCTGCCCAACAGTAATTATGTGCCTTTCATCCAGACGGATGTAGCGATTAACCCGGGTAATTCTGGTGGCCCTTTATTTAATCTGAAAGGTGAAGTTGTGGGCATCAATTCGCAAATTTATACCCGTACGGGTGGCTTTATGGGATTGTCTTTTTCAATTCCAATCAATGTTGCGATGAATGTTATTAACCAGATTAAAAAAGATGGTCATGTAACCCGTGGCTGGCTGGGTGTTTTAATCCAGGAAGTTAACCGTGAACTGGCTGAATCGTTTGGTATGAAACAACCGCGTGGTGCGGCTGTATTAAAGGTTATTGAAGACAGCCCGGCAGAAAAAGCCGGTTTTAAAATTGGTGATGTTATTATTAAATTCGGCAACAAAGACATTTACCGTTCATCTGATTTGCCTTTGGCGGTTGGAACCACTGAAATTGGTAAACGTGTAAAGGTAAAAATAATTCGTGAAGGTAAAACACGAACCCTCGGGGTTGTTATTGCCAAATTGCCAAAAGAAGAACAGCTAGCCGGCATTCGGAATTCACCAGCAAAGACGACTACAAACAAGCTCGGTATGTTAGTTAAAGATTTAACCAGTGAACAACGCGAGCAAGCCGGTCTCGATAAGCGTGGGGTGCTGGTACAGCGTGTAGTGGACGGTGCTGCCCGTGAAGCAGGTATTCGAACGGGAGATATCCTGCTGAAATTAAATTATAAGGATATTAACTCGATAAAAAGTTTTAAGCAGGTTTTGAAATCCCTGCCTAAGGGTAAGTCCGTGCCGGTGTTAATTCAACGCAGAAAATCACCTATCTTCCTGGCGATAAAAATTCCGGAATAAGATTACCCAGCGGCAACCATTGCATGAATAAAACCGAGCTTGTTGTGTATTCACGTGATGGTTGCCATTTATGTGATGCCTTGCTCGAAGAGCTTGCGGTGTTTTGTGCCGCCAGGCCTTATACGTTTCAAACGGTGGAAATTTCCGGGGATGCACTCCTTGAAAAGCGCTATGGCAGGAAAGTCCCTGTAGTTGTTTTTCAGGGCGAGATTTTGTGCGAATACTTCCTCGATACAGATAAGATACAATCATATTTCGACAAGCCCGGAAATTAGGTACAATAAGACTCTTTATTAATATACCTGGCTTAATAGCTCGGTATGTCGTTAGCTAAACATTGAAAAAAGCGCAATGGTTGCGCTTTTTTTATATTTATCAAGGTGTTATAGATTGTCAGATTTGTCCCATATCCGTAATTTTTCCATTATTGCCCATATCGATCACGGCAAATCGACCATTGCCGACCGCTTTATCCAGGTATGTGGGGGGTTAAGTGAGCGTGATATGGAAGCCCAGGTACTTGATTCAATGGATCTGGAAAAAGAGCGCGGTATTACCATTAAAGCACAAAGTGTAACGCTTGATTACCATGCCAAAGACGGTAAGACCTACCAGTTAAATTTTATTGATACTCCGGGACACGTTGATTTTAGCTACGAAGTTTCCCGTTCACTGGCAGCCTGTGAAGGAGCCCTGTTGGTCGTTGATGCTTCGCAGGGCGTTGAAGCTCAAAGCGTGGCAAACTGCTACACCGCTATCGATCAGGGGCTGGAAGTCTTACCGGTTCTGAACAAAATCGATCTGCCTGCTGCTGAACCAGAACGGGTCAGCCAGGAAATTGAAGACATTATCGGCATTGAAGCCCATGATGCTTTGCACGTCAGCGCCAAGTCGGGTGTTGGTATCGACGAGCTGTTGGAAATGCTGGTTAAGCGCATACCCGCACCACAAGGTGATACCGAAGCTCCGTTACAGGCCCTTATTATTGATTCCTGGTTTGACAGTTACGTGGGTGTTATTTCACTTGTACGAATAGTGCAGGGCTCACTGAGTGCAAAGCAAAAAATTACCATGATGGCCGCCGGTCGCAGCTATCTTGTTGATCAGGTGGGTGTTTTTACTCCTAAGCGCACACCAACAGATGCCTTAAAAGCGGGCGAGGTTGGCTACATTATTGCCGGTATCAAGGAAATTGACGGTGCGCCAGTAGGCGACACCATTACTACAACTGCTAACCCGGCTAAAGAAGCATTGGGGGGGTTCAAGGCAGTACAACCGCAGGTTTTTGCCGGTTTGTTTCCGGTAGAAGGGGATGATTACGAAGCCCTGCGGGAAGCATTGGCCAAACTCAGGTTAAACGATGCAGCGCTGTTTTATGAACCTGAAACCTCCCAGGCACTCGGCTTTGGTTTCCGTTGTGGTTTTCTCGGGATGTTGCATATGGAAATTATCCAGGAACGTCTTGAACGCGAATATGATTTAAACCTGATTACCACGGCACCCACCGTTGTTTTTGAAGTTAAAACAACAAAGGGTGAGATCGTAAAAATTGACAATCCTGCTGACTTACCTGAGCAGGTTCATATTGCAGAAATTCGTGAACCGATAGTTACCGCAACAATACTTGTACCGCAGGATTATGTGGGCAATGTAATGACACTGTGTATTGAAAAGCGGGGAGTGCAAAAAGACATGCAATACCTGGGTGCACAGGTGAGTATAATTTTTGAATTACCTTTGAATGAAATTGTACTGGACTTTTTTGACCGTTTAAAATCAGTAAGTCGGGGTTATGCTTCGTTAGACTATGAATTTACTCGTTTTCAGCAGGCAGATTTGGTTA
>JALTLP010000034.1 GCA_027001895.1 Chromatiales bacterium
TCTCTTAATAACAAAGTATATAAAGGTGTAATTATAAAATGCATGACACAGAGTATTTCAAAAACAGGCTGTTACTACTAAAAGAAGAGCTGTTAAAACGTATCAATGCGATTGACAAAGATATCCGGCATGAAGGAATGTCAGCGGACTGGGAAGAGCAGGCCACTGAGCGGGAAAATGATGAAGTGCTCGAATTGCTGGGTAATGCCTCAGAGGACGAGCTGGCGATGATTAATGCCGCGCTTAAACGTATTGATACAGGCGAATATTTTGAATGCAGTGAATGTGGTGCAGAAATTCCACAGTCACGCCTTGAACTCTTGCCTTTTACAACCCATTGTGTAAGTTGTGCAGAAAAATCTGAAAATTAGTCTGGAGTACTGATAATGTTAAATGAAAAACACGATCTTGTTCACGAGTTTCCAGAATATCGGGATGTTATACATAAGCTTAAAACAGGCAATCCGCATTTCGCCCGATTGTTTGATGAGTATCATGAGCTTGATCATGAAATTCACCGCATCGAAACGGATATTGAGACAACATCAGATGATTATCTTGAAGAAAAAAAGAAACAAAGACTTAATTTAAAAGATGAATTATTTCAGATGATAAAAGGTGAAAAGTAAAACCATATGCAAAAGGTTATAACGGATAAACCGGTTGTACTTCTTGTTCTGGCAGGTATTTTATTTTTAAGCCTGTTTCTTCAGCACGAGTTTGATTTAAAACAGGCATTGCTATTTTTAACCGGTGTGGGACTGGGGCTAACATTGATGTATGCCCTGTTTGGCTTTAGCGGAGCCTGGCGACAGTTTATACGCGACCGAAAAAGCATTGGTGTGCGAGCACATATTCTGTTAATTGCACTCAGTTCGGTACTATTTTTTCCGGTCATTGGCGGTGTATTTGAGTCTCTGCATGCCAGTTCAGCAATGGGGCAGGTTGGTGTTTCGGTACTGGTTGGTGCTTTTTTATTTGGCATTGGCATGCAGCTCGGTGGCGGTTGCGGTTCGGGTACGCTGTTTACAGTCGGGCAGGGTCAGGTTGATATGTTAATCACACTGGCCTTTTTTATTGTGGGTGCCACACTGGGTTCTGTGCACCTTGGTTGGTGGCTTAGTCAGCCGAACATAGGCAAGATATCGTTAATTAATGAACTGGGCTGGCTACCGGCACTGTTACTGCAGCTTGGCGTTCTTTTTGTAATGTATCAGTTGGTACGCTTTGTTGATATAAAACGGCGTAGTCGTTTGGGGCAATTTAAAGAAATTGAACGAGATGATCTCTTTGGTGGTTTGGTGTACAGGTTATTTGAATATTTTGAATTATTCAGGCATGTAAAATTAAAGCCGGTTTTTTCTGCAAAAATACAACGCGATAATTTAACCGACCAGCTTATTTATGGCCCCTGGCCTGTTCTATGGGGCGTTATTGGCTTAAGTTTGTTTGGTCTGCTTACCCTGTTGCAGGCGGGTTACCCGTGGTCTATTACCTATGCATTTGGATTGTGGGGTGCAAAAATCTGGTCTGCACTGGGCGGTGATATATCTAACTGGACATACTGGTCGGGCGGTTATCCGGCAAAATCACTTAACAGCAGTGTGCTTGCTGATATTACAACCATTATGGATTTCGGCATTATTGCCGGTGCGATGTTAGCCGCTGCGATGGCGGGCAAGTTTGCGCCTAAAGATAAAGTAACTCTTAAACGAGCCATCACGGCAATGATTGGTGGCCTGTTATTAGGTTACGGTGCGAGGCTGGCATTTGGTTGTAATATTGGTGGTATGTTGGGTGGTATGGCATCCGGTAGTTTACATGGCTGGCTATGGCTGGTTGCCGGTTTTAGTGGCGGTATTGTAGG
>JALTLP010000035.1 GCA_027001895.1 Chromatiales bacterium
TGGCGGTAGCATTTGCGGTGTTTGGTAACCTGCCAACCGAAAAGGTGATTGCTGCAAAAGATTTTGCTTTGGCAGAAGCTGCATTGCCTATATTTGGCCAGACGGGCTTTGTTATTGTTGCAATAACAGCTTTAATTTCGACCGCATCTTCAATTAATGCCAACCTCTATGCGGTGACCAATGTAACTTATCAACTGGCAAAAGATGGTGAACTACCCTCAGCCTTTGGTAAACCCATTGCACATAGTCGTGAAGGGCTGGTGATTAGTGGCCTTTTGGTTATTATCCTGTCGTTGCTGTTTAATCTTACTGAAATTGCAGCGATTGGTTCGGTATCGGTATTATTCGTACATGCGGTAACGCATATTGGCCATTTAAAAATAATTTCTGAGACAGGCGCATCTAAAATTATCGTGTTAATAGCTGCTATTGTTAGTTTAACTGCAATGGTACTTGCACTTGTTTATATTTCAAAATCATCAGATAAGGTTCTGTTTGTATTAACAGGCTTTGTATTGGCTGCTGTATTGACAGAAGTGTTGTTGCAAAAAATTACAAAGCGTGAAGTGTTACCACGTAACATGTAGGCATATTAAAATTTTATATGTTTAAATATATTTTGTCAGTATTTTTAATACTCTCGGTTGTTATGCCACTGACAAAAGTCTATGCATTGGACGATAAAGAAGGTTCCATCAACAGCCTGCAATTAACAGGCCCTGTTACAGATAAAGAAATTATTCAAGACAGCAGTAATCGGTTAACAACACCTGACATATGGGGTGTTGCACTTGGCTATCGTATAGCTGAAATTCCTTATACTGATAAGGAGCAGACAGTCAGTGACATTGTTCCACTTTTATATTATGAAAAAGGCCGGTTTTTCTGGCGAGGTATCGAGGCAGGTTATCAGTTTTATCAGGATAAACAGCAAAATATCAGTGCGATTGGTCGATATCGTTTTTATGATATTCCGGCACGTTATCAGAATAAAACAAGGGGTAATGCCTATGATTTTGGTGTCAGATACAGACGTTATATAACGGATACAATTAATATCGATCTTGAATTATTAAATGACCGGCATGGCCGTAATAACTATAATATTGGTAGCAGTTATACCTATAATCAGGGTGCATGGTACTTAAAACCGTATGTTAACTTTCGCTGGAAAAACAGCAAATTTAATAACTATTATTATGGCCTGGGTGTTGATAATCCGGGTGCTGACTATGATATTAGTATTGGCACAAATGCACGGTATCATTTATATAAAAATCTTTTTTTACTTGGCCGCGCGTCTATTACATTTTTTGGCAGTAAAACCTATAAAACGTCAGTGGTTGATACGCCGAACCAGACTGAAATATTTATAGGCTTTGGGTTCTTTAATGACAAAACAAAAAAAACACCACGCTATTTAAAATCAAAACCCTATATACGAATTGCTTATGGCGAAGCGACCCCGGCAAATATTGGCGATATACTTCAGTTTGATCGGCAAAGTGATATTTACCAGAACAAGATGACTTCATTCTTTTTTGGCGTGCCGGTGTCGGACACCCTGTTTGATGCCGATATACCTGTTTATTTTAGTGGTGGTTATGTTTGGCATCATAGTTCGACGGTTCAGGCAAGTACGCAGGAATATGTAATTGCCTTTAAGGGCTATTATACTTTTAAGACCAGTCCAAAAATTCGTATCGGTCTTGCCGAAGGCCTCTCTTATGTTAACCGGATTACCTATATCGAACAGCAAGAGATGGACGAGAAAGGCTACCGGGCCAGTAATCTGTTAAACTATCTGGACTTTTCTATTGACGTAGATTTAGGCAGTGTTTTTAATTCATCTGCATGGGAAAATGTCTGGCTGGGTTATGGAATACATCATCGCTCAGGAATTTTTGAAACATCTTCAGCATTTGGGCGGATTAAAGGCGGGAGTAATTACACGTCCTTTTACCTTCAATATCACTGGTAGATAAAAATTGTAGCAGGTAACAGTCATGCAAATAAATGAACCACGAACAGCTTCTGCAAATAATGGCAACGCGCTTTTTAATCTTGGCTTCCGAATTTTTTTCCTGTCGGCAGGTATATTTTCAGTTATTAGTATGTTGCTATGGGTTCTGTTATACCAGTTTAATTATTCCCTGGCAGTTGTTGCCATTAATAGCCTGCAATGGCATTCGCATGAAATGATATACGGTTATGCGCTTGCAGTCATTGCCGGGTTTTTATTAACCGCAGTAAAAAACTGGACAGGGGTGCAAACATTAACGGGTAAGCCGTTAATGATGGTTTTTTTAATATGGCTGGTCGCGCGTATACTTTTTATGTTCGGTGATCAGTATATTTTAATGGCTGCGTTTTTTGATATCACATTTTCCGTTGTATTGCTGGTCGCGGTGAGTGTTCCTGTCATAAAAGTTAAGCAATGGAGTCAGATAGCTATTTTGTCAAAATTGGTTTTAATTGCAGCTTTTAATCTGGTTTTCTATCTGGGTGTCTTTGCTTATATCGATCAAGGCGTGCAGTGGGGCATTTATGGTGGCTTGTATCTTGTTATTGGTTTGATACTGACAATGGGGCGTCGAGTTGTCCCTTTTTTTATCGAACGCGGTGTGGGTTATAACGTGACGCTGTATAATTCAAAATGGCTTGATATATCGAGCCTTATATTGTTTTTTAGTTTTTTTATAACAGAATTATTTACAAACAACGCCATGCTATCTGCCTATCTGGCTATGGGCGTTTTTATAGTGAATGCTGTCCGCCTGGTCGGTTGGCATACAAAAGGTATCTGGAAAAAAAGTTTACTCTGGAGCTTATACCTTGCATTCTGGTTTATTACGTCAGGTTTTGCGTTAATGGCTGCAAGCTATTTTTTGGGTATTTCAAAGTATCTGGCCATACATGCACTTGCTGTTGGTGGAATTGGATTGATTACCATGGGCATGATGTCGCGGGTGGCACTTGGGCATACCGGGCGTGACGTAAACAAACCCTCAAAATTAATCGACATTGCACTAAGTTTACTTGTGGTCGCCGTCTTTTTCAGGGTTGTGTTGCCGCTGTTTGATGCGTCTCAATACAGTGTGTGGGTTGGCGTGTCACAAGGCCTGTGGATCGTCGCGTTTTTAATTTTTAGTGCGGTGTATTGGCCAATTTTAACCAAAGCGCGGCTGGACAACCAACCGGGTTAAGACGCGGATGTTATTTTAAAATATAGAAAGGTTTAATTTTTAAAATTTGGCTCAGGCCGTTCATGCCCGGCTTCTTTTAGTTTTTCTAAATAGTTTTTCCAGTTTTCTTCCATGTTTTTACCCAGGTTGTACAAGGTATCCCATGAATAAATGCCGGTATCGTGGTTATCATCAAAGAACAGTTGTATGGCATAGTTACCAACCTGTTCGATTTTTGTAATGTTTACATCCTGTTTACCAATTTGTAGCACTTCCTGGCCGGGGCCGTGGCCCTGTACTTCGGCAGAAGGTGAATATACCCGCAGGTATTCGGTAGACATGTTAAAGCGTTCGCCATCGTCGAAGGCAATTTCTAAAACGTGTGATGCCTGGTGCAAATTAATTTCTGTTGGTTTTGGCATGGTGTTAATCCTGTTTTTCTGTCGTTGTGAACCCGGTGGTAGCAGGGTGAAGCAATCTGGTTTTAATCAATAACTTATTACTAAAGTATATAGCGACTTAAGTCTTCATCTTCAGCAAGATCCTGTATATTTTCGTTTACATACTCGGCGGTTACTTTTACTGTTTGACCGGCTTTATCTGCTGCGGAAAAAGATATATCTTCGAGCAGCCGTTCTAAAATAGTATGTAAGCGTCGCGCACCAATATTTTCTGTTGACTCGTTTACCTGCCAGGCCATTTCTGCAATGCGTTGTACGCCTTCGGCAGTAAAAATAAGTTGTACGTCTTCTGTTTCGAGTAATGCGCTGTATTGTTCGGTGAGTGAGGCATTGGGCTCTGTTAAAATACGAACAAAGTCATCGGAGGTTAATGCATCGAGTTCAACCCGAATAGGAAAGCGGCCCTGTAATTCAGGAATTAAGTCTGAAGGTTTGGATAAATGAAACGCACCGGAAGCAATAAATAAAATATGGTCGGTCTTAATCATACCGTACTTGGTTGTTACCGTTGAACCTTCCACTAAAGGCAGTAAGTCGCGTTGTACCCCTTCGCGTGAAACATCGGCGCCGGATGTTTCGGTGCGCTTGGCAATTTTGTCCATTTCATCGAGAAAGACAATGCCGTTTTCTTCGACACTACGCAGCGCATTTTCTTTTAGTTCTTCTTCGTTTACCAGGTTAGCGGCTTCTTCATCTATAATAACTTTTCGTGCCTGGGCGATGGGCATTTTACGCGTGCGTTTTTTTGCACCGCCAATATTCTGGAACATACCTTGCAACTGGCTGGTCATTTCTTCCATGCCGGGTGGCGCCATAATTTCTACGCCAACCGCTGGCGCGTTGACTTCAACTTCAATTTGTTTATCGTCGAGGTCGCCTTCGCGTAATTTTTTGCGAAACTTTTGGCGGGTAGCATTTTCGGTGCTTAGATCTTCCTGCGGTTCTTCGTTCAGATCATCATCCGGGCCAAAATTAAAACTGCGCGCAGTTGGTAATAAAATATCGAGGATACGTTCTTCAGCAATATCTTCTGCGCGGGCGCGTACTTTTTTCATCGCCTGTTCGCGGGTTTGTTTAATGGCAATTTCCATCAGGTCTCGCACGATGGACTCAACGTCACGCCCAACATAGCCAACCTCGGTAAACTTGGTGGCTTCAACTTTTAAAAACGGCGCATCCGACAGTTTTGCCAAACGGCGTGCAATTTCAGTTTTGCCGACACCGGTTGGGCCAATCATTAAAATATTTTTTGGGGTAATTTCATGGCGCAGTGCTTCGTCCACACGGCTGCGTCGCCAGCGGTTTCGCAGTGCAATGGCCACAGCACGCTTGGCGGCTGCCTGGCCAATAATATGTTTGTCGAGTTCTTCAACAATTTCGCGGGGTGTCATTTGAGACATAGTGGTTCCAGTTCTTAAATTCGGGGGTTGTATTTTAATTAAATATCGAGTTCTTCAATTAAAATATTGTGATTAGTATAAATGCAGATATCACCGGCAATATTCAAGGCCTTGCTCACAATTTCTTTGGCTGAAAGTTCAGTATTTTCCAGCAGGGCGCGTGCGGCTGACTGGGCAAACGGCCCGCCCGAGCCAATGGCTATCAGGCCTTGTTCGGGCTCGATAACATCGCCATTGCCGCTAATGATAAGTGAGGCTTCATGGTTGGCCACGGCCAGCAGTGCTTCGAGGCGGCGCAGCGTACGGTCGGTACGCCAGTCCTTGGCCATTTCGACCGCAGCGCGAACCAGATGGCCGGAATGTTTTTCCAGTTTGCCTTCAAAGTATTCGAACAGGGTAAAGGCATCGGCAGTGCCGCCAGCAAAACCGGCAATTACTTTGTCATGATACAGGCGGCGTAATTTACGCGCATTGCCTTTCATAACCGTATTGCCAAGAGTCACCTGACCGTCTGCTCCGATAACCACTTTGTTGCCCCGGCGTACCGATAAAACTGTTGTGCCGCGATATTGATCCACTTGTTTTACAACTCCAGTAAATAGCTAAAACCCCTTATTACAAAGGGGTAAAAGGGCTGTTATTGTACACTAAAGGAATCAGAAACTTAAAAAAAGCGTGTTGTTAGCGCTTTAGGCTGAGGAATTTTGCAGGGATTACTTTGCTGCCAGCTTCAAATTTCTTTCGACCAGGCTGTCGGTTAAACCATCAACGCCGACATTGCGTAACTGTGGAGCAAAGCTGCTTTTATAGGTGGTAATCATACTGATGCCTTCAACCGTAACATCGTAGATTTTCCAGCCTTTACGGGTTTTGTGCATATGGTAGTTTACCGGCACTTTCTTTTGCGAGTTAGGCGGGGTCACAATGGAATGTACCGTCACATCAGTACCGTAATCTTTTTCGCGGATAGGCTTAAAAGCCATAATATTATGGTCTATATCGTGGCTGATGGCATATTCTGTTAGCGCAGAAGAATAAAACTGGATTAGCATTTTGCGGAACTCTTTAATAAAGCGAATTTTCTGCTCGCGGCTGGCTTCGCGCCAGTATTTGCCCAGCACCCAGCGTGATGCAGCGATAAAATCCAGCCTGGGCGCGATATGGGTTTTTACCAGCTCATGGACAATGTTGGGGTTGCTTTTAAAGCGCTCTTTATTCTGCTTGAGTGCCGTAATTAGATTATAAGTAGTTGATTTTAAAAGGGCATCTGGTTTAAGCTCAGGTTCTGCATAAGCAATATTGCTAAACAACAGGAAGATGCCTGTTAGCAGGGTAAAGAGGACGGTTTTTTGTTGTGTCTTCATTTGCTATGCCCTTTTTGATTTTTCTCGCTTAAGAGTATGATAGCAATAATTACCGCAAGTTCGATGCGTTTTACAATTTTGTTATATATAAAAGGAGCCAGATTTGGCCAATATTGATAGTAATTCAGGAAAATACCCTCAGGTCAGGATGCGCCGGATGCGCCGCGACGGATTTTCACGGCGTTTAATGCGCGAGTCGCATTTAAGTGTCGATGATCTGATATACCCGATGTTTATATTAGAAGGTAGTGGTCAGCGTGAAGCCGTTGAGTCTATGCCGGGTGTGGAGCGAGTAAGTATTGACGAACTTTTAAAAGAAGCTGCCGAACTGGTAGCGCTGGGTGTACCGATGGTGGCCTTGTTTCCGGTTACACCCGATAGCGCTAAATCCGAAGATGCAGCCGAGGCCTATAACCCGAACGGTCTGGCGCAACGTGCAGTACGTGCCTTAAAAGAGGCCTTTCCCGATTTAGGTGTAATGACCGATGTGGCGCTCGACCCGTTTACCACCCACGGGCAGGACGGTTTAATCGATGAAACAGGTTATGTACTTAACGACGAAACCGTTGAAGTGCTGGTAAAACAAGCCGTTTCACATGCAGAGGCCGGAGCTGACGTGGTGGCACCATCAGACATGATGGATGGCCGTATCGGTGAAATCCGCACCGCACTGGAAAGTGCCGGGCATATTTACACTCGCATTATGGCGTATTCGGCCAAATACGCATCGAGCTTTTACGGGCCGTTCCGCGATGCCGTGGGCTCGGCTTCCAACCTCGCAGGCGGTAATAAATACAGTTACCAGATGGATCCGGGCAATAGCGATGAAGCACTCTGGGAAGTGGGTCTGGACTTAAACGAAGGCGCGGATATGGTGATGGTAAAACCTGGTATGCCTTATCTGGATATTGTGCATCGGGTAAAACAACAATACGGTGCGCCGACCTTTGTTTATCAGGTCAGTGGTGAATACGCCATGCTAATGGCTGCTGCGCAAAACGGCTGGCTGGATGAAAAGGCCGTTATTATGGAATCGTTGCTGGCCTTTAAACGCGCCGGGGCGGACGGGGTGTTAACCTACTTTGCCAGGCGTGTTGCAAAGTGGTTGAAATAAATTGTTTACCACAAAGGGCACGAAGGTAAAATTAAATAAGAGTTTATACCGGGTTATTTGTTGACGCCTGTATATGCTTTTATACAAGCTGCTCCACTATTTTATTGTATAAGAAACGATATAATTAATTTTGTTTCTTTGTGATCTTTGTGCCCTTTGTGGTTAATATTATT
>JALTLP010000036.1 GCA_027001895.1 Chromatiales bacterium
CGTTAGGGCCGTTATAAATTTGTTTTACATCCTGCCATGTCAATTGTTTAATTGCTTTTACGAATAACTGCTTTGCTTTTGGGGTGGCTTGTTCAGCGGCACGGTTTATTTTTAGTTCTAATTCATCCAGTGGTTGGCTATAGCCAATTTTTTTTAGTTTGTTGCGTATTTTATCGAGTTTATGGGGCAATGCGATATGCGCAAAATTATCTTTGTTAAAGCCATCTTTTTTGCCAAGGTTTTTAACCACTGTTTCGGAACCAACGCGTAATGCTTCTTTAAGCCCGGCAGCGATATCAGATTGCGTTAATGCCTGCGGCTGCTTAAACTGTTCTTTAATCTGTTTTAATTCTGCGCAACCCGATGAGGCCAATATAAAAGATGTAAAAACGGGTATTATAAAAAGCTTTGCAGTTTGATTCATTTTGATTCCTTAAATTCAACAGGATAGCGTTCCATTAAATAACATAAGCAATCCTGCCGTATGACTTTTTCATTTAGGGTGAGCATGGCAGGCATCACTTCTTTTTTTAAGCGTATTTCATTATTATTGTAGTCAAACAACTCGTCGCCGACATTAATGGCATCATTGTTCCATGCTTCGAGATGCATGGGGTTGTCTACATGAGTTTTACCAATGAGTGTGCCGGGTTTTATTTCTTTAAAGTTCATATGGTCCAGATTTCTGTCAAAACATATCTGGCAGTCGTCGCCATTAAAGCTAAAAGTTGCCTGTTCGGGTACTTTAACGATAGCGATGGTATGAAAAACATCGACATCCTGTTTGGCAATTGGGTGGCTGGGTATATCGGATAAATGTAAGGCTGCATTGATAAATTCATAAGCATGTTCAACGGTGGTGGTTTGCCCCACCTGGCCACATTCTACCGTGGTAGAAGGGCAAAGGTCTGCAAAGGCCTGAGATTGCACACCGATAGGTCGGGTAAAGTAAACAATGGTTCGGCTGAATAAACGTGCCAGATGAAAAAAAGCATTTTCAAGTTTATTGACGCAGGCGTAATGCGGGTTAAGGCCGGTGTTATTGTGTATGTCGATGCTGGCAAAAACATTACGCTGACGCATTTCTTCTTTTATTTGCTGCATCATTTTTGTTTCTTCGGAGCTGACATATTCAGTACCGGGCCAGGTTCGGTTATAGTCGGGCTGGTTTTCCAGACGCCGTGCCGAAAACTTTGCTGCTTCTACATTGCCAATAAAAATACTTAAAGAGCGGGGTAATTCTTTATTGCCGTAATTTTGTAGTAACTTTTGCAGCGCTTGCAGGCCGGTGGTTTCATTACCGTGTAACAGGGTGGACACAAACAAAGGCTTTTCATTACGACCCTTTAAATGAATAAGGGTTGGGCCGGGCAGAATTTTATACAGTTCTTCAGCGGCGGTGGTTAAAAAATTGTCCGGAATTTTATTGAGTATGGTTAACATATTTTATCTATCTTTTGGTTTTAAATTATATAGACCAACTATGAACAGGTTGGCCGGTGCTTTGCTGTTTTGCATAGGCAGCAGAAAGTTCCTGCATACTACAGTTATGTTCAAGCCGGTATTTTCGCAGCCAGTTTGCGCCGGTTTGTTCATTGGCTACACGTTGCCTGATTATGTTCATATAATGTTGTATTTCATCATCTGTAATATCGAGTTGTTGTAAGCCCAGCATTGCCTGTGGAATAAGCTGTTCTTCCAGTAAAGGTTTCATTCGCCCGGAATAATTATTTAACCACTTTACGGATGAATGTAAACTTGTTTTTGCGGCATTGTAAAAATTATTTTTTGCGGTACTAAAGTCTATTTCCTGTTCGGGCGGTGTTTCTAAATTGGTTAAATAATT
>JALTLP010000037.1 GCA_027001895.1 Chromatiales bacterium
AAAACGTAGTGTTACTTTGGCACGATCCCCATTGTTAAGGAAACGTATCAGGTTGCGTAGTTTTACCTGATAATCCCCTTCTTCCGTCCCAGGACGGAATTTGACTTCCTTGACATGAACCTGTTTCTGCTTCTTCTTTGCCGCATGTTTTTTCTTGTTTTCTTCAAACAGGAATTTACCGTGGTCCATTACGCGGCAAACTGGTGGTTTGGCATCTGGAGAGACTTCGACCAGATCAAGATCCTTGCTTTCTGCAAGGTCCAGTGCTTCGGCTATGGTTAAAATGCCTACCTGCTCTCCTTCATCATCAATAACCCGTACCTCAGGTACTCGAATATCCTCATTGATGCGTGTTGTCTTTGTTGCGATACCTTATTCCTCCAAATGACCACGGCCGTGTGATGTAACGTGTTTTGTCACACCGGCACGGCCACAGTTTGAATCAGCATGCCTTATTTCCAGCAACCTGAAAATAAGGAATTTGTTGTAACGTATAGGCGCGAATTTTAATGCCTATTCCCGCTTTTCTCAAGCCTGAAATGGCTGTAAAGGCCTGTTTATTCGTTAATAATGGCCTCAAAACCGGTTTTTATGAATTTTTAACCCAAAATCATCAACATAGCTAAGATTTTTGGCAATATTCCATAAAGAAATCTGGCGATATTTCCGTTAAACTTACGCGGCATAAACAACACGTAAAGACGCTTTATTTAATAAAAAAGGATTCTCATGGGAAATAAAACGATTCTGGTCACCGGTGGCGCTGGCTATATTGGCAGCCATACTGTCAGGCAACTTGGTGAAGCTGGCGAAAACGTAGTGATACTTGATAACTTATCCACCGGCTTTGAAGCATCGGTACTGCATGGCAAACTGGTGCAAGGCGATACTGGCGACAGTGCTTTGGTGAGTAAAGTACTTAGCGAAAACGATATTGATACAGTCATACACTTCGCTGCACATACTGTTGTACCTGAGTCGGTTACTAACCCGCTTAAATATTACTGGAACAACACTTGTAGCACCCGCAACCTGTTGGAGCAATGCGACAAGCATGGGGTTAAAAACTTTATTTTTTCATCGACGGCAGCCGTTTATGGCATGCCCAACTCCGAGTTTGCCCGTGAAGACACCCCTACTGCACCGATTAACCCATATGGCTCATCAAAATTAATGACCGAAATGATGCTTAAAGATTTAAGCCATGCATCGGATATGAAACACGTGGCGCTGCGCTACTTTAATGTGGCTGGCTGCGACCCACAAACACGTATTGGCCAAAGCACACCAAATGCAACACTGTTGTTAAAAGTCGCCTGCGAAGTTGCCGTGGGTAAACGTGATGCCATTTATATTTTTGGCACTGACTACCCGACTAAAGACGGTACCGGAGTGCGTGATTATATTCATGTAGAAGATCTGGCCGATGCACATCTACGCGCAATTGATTACTTACGTGATGGTGGAGAGTCTACAACCCTGAATGTAGGTTACGGCCACGGTTACAGTGTAAGAGAAATGCTGGACGCGGTTGAACGCATTGACGGTAAACCACTCAACATTATTGAAAAGGAACGTCGGGCAGGTGACCCACCGAGTTTAATATCCATTGCTGAAGCAGTAAAAACCAAACTGAAGTGGACACCAAAGTATGATGATCTTGATGTGATTGTGAAAACTGCGCTGGACTGGGAATATAAACTACGCGACAACCCGGACGGATTTACAAAATAGATAACAGCTTTTACGAGGCAAACTGTTGCTGAAACTTTTCGATAAAAGCTGGCAGTTCCGCCTCGGGCAATTCATTAATACCGGCTGCCGCCTTACGACCACCCCC
>JALTLP010000038.1 GCA_027001895.1 Chromatiales bacterium
ATAGACCAGACAAAACTGTGCAGGAAAACCCTGATCTGTCACTTTTACAATTGCTTGTGCCAGCATTTTAGCGGTATCTTCAGGAATAATGGGTTGCGATTGAAAGTATCCATCTTCACTGTATTGCTCTGCAGATCGCTTTGCCGTGCTCTCACTTACTTCATAAGCGGGTTCGGCGGGTTGAGAAAATAAATCATCATTAATCGTAAGTTCGGGGCAAAGTGATAGCCAGTATTCTCGGGAGAGTGATTTTTCGAGTAATTCTTTGGTTAACATGAGTGGTGTCTCAATACATTTGGAGTAAATGCAATATCAGTAAGTTACAGCTTTTACTGTTGAAACACATATTATTGTGATGAATGTTAAGCGTATTTAACGCCTAAAATATACCGACAGCGTATAAGCATAGAGCTTACTGGTATTGGATAAAAAAGTTATGCTTAAGGTAAACTAAAGCAGGCTTTTTAGTAATCCCCCGTACAGGTGGTTTTGTGTGGTATTCGCTGTAAAGTCTCTTTATACTGCGATATTTTTTGATATAAATTAACTGGAACGAGCTATGTCAGACTCTACTATCTCTAGCCTGGGTGATCAGGCTTTCGAGCTTTTTAATCAGGGCAATCTGCAGGGGGCAAAAGCTTTATATGAAAAAATCAATTCATTAGATGCGAAAAATGCAGAAGCACAGATGATGTTGGGGGTGATAAAAGCCGATTCAGGTGACATTGCTGGTGCAGAAGTTTTATTGCGACGAGCCCTGGAAATAAGCCCGGATTATGCGGATGTGTATTTTTATTTTGGCCATATTCAACAGGCCAAGGGCAATCTGCCAGAAGCGGTACACAATTTGGAACGAGCGCTTGAGTTAGATTCTGCTTTTGATGAAGCACGGGAATTATTAAATAAATTATTATCAGATCTGGCAAATAATTTATTGCAGCAGGGGCAGTTACAAAAGTCTATCGAGTACTTCAAAAAACTAAACCACTATCAACCCGAAAATATACCAGCCTGGTTTATGCTGGCCAAAATTTATGCCCAGCTTGGGGATTTTTCTCAGGCAGAACAGTGCGGGCTTGAGGTTGTTCGACTGGATGCAAAAATACCTGATGCGTTTATTTTATTGGCTTCGGTTTTATTAGCGCAAGGAAAACTGGAACAAGCAAATCGTTATAGTGAACAGGCATTACAGCTGGATGCTAACAATATTAATGCAATCGCTTTAGGGGCAAATATTGCCAAGCACATGGGCGATGTTGAAAAAGCCGATGCTTTATTATCACCACTGCTGGCTCAAGGTGTAGAGCAAATTAATATTGCACTCGCGTTTGCGATGATCAGTAAAGATGTAGGTAAGCAACAGCAGGCGATTTCCCTAATGGAAAAAATACTCAATACCGATCATTCAATTAATGCGGCTGCAAAAAGTAATTTATGTTTTAACCTGGGAATGTTGTACGACAATATCAATCAATTTGATAAAGCATTTTATTACTATCAGCAGGGGAATAATTTAAAACCATTTAAATTTGATCAGGCGGAACATAAAAGGTTAATAGAAAAATATATATCGGTTTATAGTGCAGATTTTTTGGCTCAACAGCCTCGCTCCAGTATTGATTCTGAGCGTCCTGTTTTTGTGGTGGGCATGGTTCGCTCGGGTACCAGTTTGGTTGAGCAGATTTTGTCCAGCCATGCACAAATATATGGGGCGGGAGAATTGGGGGATATGTATCAGTTTAGTAAAGAGCTGCCTAATTTACTTAATACAAATACGGCTTACCCTGAATGTTTAAGCCAGTTAACTCAGCAACAAACAGATAAGTTAACGCAGCGTT
>JALTLP010000039.1 GCA_027001895.1 Chromatiales bacterium
ACATAAAATAATCGACAAAATTTGTAAGTGTTTCCGTCTGGCGGAATCTGCAAACCCTAACGAGGCGGCCGCAGCACTGCGTCAGGCTGTCAGCTTGATGCAAAAGTATGATATTAGCGAAGAGCAGGTCGATGCACACGAGCTTAGTATTAACCAGATGAATGAAGCGTCTGTTACAACCTGTGGCAGCACCAAGCCGGCTTACTGGATACTGGCATTATCGAACCTGGTAGCCGAAAGTTTTGACTGCCGGGTTTATATTTCCCGTATGCAACAGGCAAAGCCTGAATTTGTGTTTATTGGTGCCGATAACCGCCCGGAGATAGCCAGTTATTTATACACAGTGTTGTATCGCAGTCTGGGACGGGCACGGGCAAGATTTCTAAAGGAATTGCGGGATAATGGAACTTGTACCGCAGAAGATGACTCTGAAGTAACCAAAGAACGCCGCCGTCGTGCCAATGTTTTTGCGCAGGCCTGGCTGTTTCGGGTATCCGGTGCGGTGGAGTCATTTAAGCAAAATAAACTGACGAAAAATAAAATAATAAAACCGCTGGATGATTATGTTTTTAATAAATATGGAGTAACGTCAGATTATGCCGATACGCCGGAAAAGACCGATACACCGGATTACGATGATATTCTGGTTGGTATGCGAGCAGCAGAAGGTGTTAGCTTGTTTCGTCCGATAAAAAGAGATTCGCAACCGCAACAACTGGAGAAACTGGCTTGCGTGTAAATTGTTGTTATTAGAGGGTGCAGTAAAGAATGTTCAGAAACGAAAAAATATTTTATTACCATTGTTGTGGTAAAAGGGTTACTGGCGGTTAAAGATGTCTGCCCGGTTACAATATCATTATAAAAACAAGCTTAAAGAGGTGGAGTGTAAAACCGTTATTACTTTAGGCCGTGATGTACATAATGATATACCCATTGATGATCTTACTGTTTCACGCAACCATGCGATGATCCGCTGTATAGGCCATGACGATTACTATCTTGTAGACAGTGGCAGTGCCAATGGTAGCCTGTTAAATGGTAATCGTATTTCTATGCCAACGCTTTTAAAAAATGGTGATGTACTGAAAATTGGAAATCTTGAACTTAACTTTCTGCAGGACCAGAAAAGTATTTCGGGTAACGATACCCAGTCTATGCTGGAAACGGTTATATCTGATACGCCAGAAATCAGTGAAATTACCATCCTGGTTGCAGACATTCGTGGCTTTACAACATTATCAGAAAAAATCAATATCCGGGTACTGACAAAATTAATGAACAGCTGGTTTAGTCAGGTCAGTGATATCATTCTTAAAAATGGTGGCCTGGTTGACAAGTTTATTGGTGACTGTGTTTTTGCACGCTGGCAGGCAGGTGCAGAAGATAAAAATACCATTTACCGGGTATTAAATGCGGCAATTGGTATTAACAATGTAACTGAAAATATTACGCGGGACTTTCCCGAGATTACGGATAAAATAAAAATAGGTGTGGGCATTAACAGTGGCGCTGCTTCAATGACTGGTGGTCAGGATAACTCGGCGATGGGTGATGCCGTTAACCTTGCATTCAGACTGGAAAGTGCAACCAAGGTTATCGGTAAGGATCTAGTAATGAGTGAATGTGCCTATAAGGATCTGCCAAAAGAATTATGGCGCACGGCTGAACTTCATATCCGGGTAAAAGGTAAGCGTGATCCAATCCGGATTGTCGGGCTGGACTTTAGTGAAGTAGAAAAAATAGTAAACAACCCCTAGGCTGTTCTTGAACTCAGAAATAACTGTATCTCTTCCAGGTTATTTTCCATTCTTAGTTTGATTTTACTGGTGATAAAAC
>JALTLP010000040.1 GCA_027001895.1 Chromatiales bacterium
GCAGCCACCATTGAGTTAAAAAAATAAGATTTAAAATAAGTCCTTTGTTGGTAAATAAGGAGTGGCTGTTAAATTAAACTTTTTAAGTGACTGGCGTTACGTTACATACCGAAATTTTTTTAAACCCGGAAATAAAACAAATTGCAGAGTATGCAGAATAACAGGTAGGTTAAGCTTGTTAATCTACGTATAATATTGGTTAGTCAGCACCAATAACAATCAGAAGATCACGGTTAAACATGCCAGCCCGAAAAGCAAAATCAGCCAAACTCGCTTCCAAAAAGAAAAAAGTCACCAGAAAAAAAGCCAGCAAGAAGACTACTGGTAGGAAAACAACTGGCAGGAAAACAAACAGTAAAAAAAGCAGAGCCGGTAAAACAAACCTGTTAACACGGTTTAACTTTGGTGGGTCAGGTATACTTTCATGGCGTTCGCTTTTCTCAGCAAAATTTGTTGCGTTTATACTGGTTATTCTGCTTGGTTATACTGTTTACCTGGACATAACGGTGCAAAATCAATTCGCAGGCAAGCGCTGGGCACTTCCTGCCAGAGTGTATGCAAGACCGCTGGAGTTATACAGTGGCCTGTCATTGTCACAAAATAATTTTTTACGCGAGCTTAAAATGCTGGGCTTTCGCAATGTCGATAACCCGAAACAGCCTGGCAGTTATTATGTTGATTCAAACGAAGTTGTTCTGACTACACGTGCTTTTCAGTTCTGGGATGAAAAACGAAATGCCGAAGTCATAAAGATCCGTTTTGATAACAACACGGTTTCAGATATCTATAATTTTTCGGACGACAGCAGTGTTGATATTATGCGAATGGAGCCGGTAATTATTGGCGGCATTTATCCGTCAAAAAAAGAAGATCGTATTCTGGTAAAGCTGTCTGAAGTACCGGATATACTTAAATCAACAATCATGCTGATTGAAGACCGGAACTTTTATAATCATCATGGCTTGTATTATAAGGGGATAGCACGGGCATTATGGGCAAACATACGTGCGGGTAAAACAGTGCAGGGTGGCAGCACGCTTACCCAGCAACTGGTTAAAAACTTTTTTTTAAGCAACAGGCGAAGTCTGTGGCGTAAACTGAATGAAGCAATAATGGCATTACTGGTTGAATGGCATTATAACAAAGATGAAATTTTTGAAGCGTATATTAACGAAATCTATCTTGGCCAGGACAAGGCGCGAGCGATACATGGCTTTGGTCTGGCAAGCCGGTTTTACTTTGATGCATCCCTGGATGATCTGCAAACGCACCAAATAGCCATGTTGGTTGCACTGATCAAGGGCCCTTCTTATTACAACCCGGCTCGTTCGCCGCAGCGATTGTTAAAACGTCGTAATCTGGTGCTGGATTTAATGGCAAAGTTTGGCGTTATTACACAGGCCGAGGCGCGTAATGCAAAAGTTAAGTCACTGGGTATTATTACATCGAAACCCAGCAGTATCTCTTCCCATCCTGCTTTTATCGACCTGGTTAAACGCCAGTTAAGAACGTTTTACCGGCAAAAAGATCTGGCATCGGAAGGGTTACAAATATTTACAACCCTGGATCCATTAATACAGTTAGAGGTAGAAAAAGTTGTTAAGCAAAAAACAGGGCAACTTGACCGGCAACGTGGCTTGCATGGCAAGTTACAGGCAGCAAGCATTGTAACCAATACCACTAACAGCGAAGTGCTGGCGCTGGTAGGTGACAGCCAGCCAGACAATGCCGGTTTTAACCGTGCACTTGATGCTATCCGGCCAATCGGTTCTTTAATTAAACCGGCTATTTATTTAACGGCACTTGAAACGGGCGAATATAATCCTCTGAGCTTGCTTGATGACAGTCGTCTGCACTTAAAGGGGCCATCCGGTGATGTCTGGTCGCCACAAAATTACGACAAACGTGAACATGGTAAGGTACCCTTTTATCAGGCATTAAGTCATTCCTATAATCTTGCGACTGTCCGGCTTGGATTAAAGGTTGGCTTTGAAAAGATTCAGCAAACAATAACGAACATGGGAGTAAACAGAAAAATTCCTGCTTATCCTTCGATGCTACTGGGTGCAGTTAATATGTCCCCTTATGAAGTTACGCAAATGTATCACAGTCTGGCATCGGGGGGCTTTAATATGCCGTTACATTCGATTCGGGAAGTCATGTCAACCGATGGTATACCGCTTAAACGCTTTCCACTAAAAGTACAGCAAACGCTCAATGCGGATTCGGTTTTAATGATTAACAGTATTTTAAATAACGTAACCAAATACGGTACGGCACGGAGTATTCGCAGCCAGTTTCCAGCAGAATTTAATGCAGCGGGTAAAACAGGCACAACCGACGATCTGCGTGACAGCTGGTTTGCTGGCTTTACCGGGAAACACCTGGTAGTAAGCTGGCTGGGTGTAGATAATAACCAGTCAACAGGATTAACCGGTTCGAGTGGTTCGCTGCGGTTATGGACAGATATAATGAAGAAAATACCGACTCAGCCATTAGTATTTAATTCCACGGCTGATGTAGAATACATAGCGATAAATCCGGATACGAATAAAATGATCGATGCATCCTGTTCAAATGCGATATATATCGCGGTACAAAGTAATGCGTTACCGCCTGAGCAGGGTAGCTGCCAATAAATAAACCACAGAGATAAAGCATAAAATCAGTATGACGTATGTGTTTAAAGCCATCCCCCTTGTTATTTTAATAGCCAGTTTGTCAGGCTGTTCTTCCTATTTAAAAAAACAGGATAATCAACAAACAAACGATGAACCGGCTAATTTTAGCCGCAAAATAAAACCGGACAGCAATAGTTCACCGGCTGTACTGGCATTAATTAAAAAAGCGCGAGTTAATGCAATGAACGGTGAACTGGACAAGGCGATGTTGCGTCTTGAACGTGCGCTAAGAATTGAACCGTCCAATGCAACTGTCTGGCATTATATGGCAAAGCTTTATTTGCAACAGGAAAACTATAAGCAGGCAGCAGGTTATGCGGCCAAATCAACAAGCCTGGCGGGTAAGAACAAACAACTGGTTATTGATAACTGGCGAATCATTGCTCATGCGCGTTATCGTATGGGAAATATCCGTGCTGCACAAAAAGCACAGGACAAGATAAATCAGTTGCAGCAATAAAGAGCCGGTAAATAAATTGTTAAATCCTTCAGAATATCTCGATAGCAATGGACCTTTAGCACAAAAGCTGATTGACTTTTCTCCGCGTAAGCAACAAATGGAAATGGCGGATGCCATTGCCCATGCTCTGGATTGCGAAACAACATTTATTGCAGAGGCGGGCACGGGTACAGGTAAAACTTTTGCTTACCTGGTACCGGCATTGTTGTCCGGTCGCAAGGTGCTTATTTCGACGGGTACTAAAAATTTACAGGATCAGTTATTTCATAAAGACTTACCCATCGTTCGTGAGGCACTCGATATTCCTGTATCAACGGCGTTGCTTAAAGGTCGTGCCAACTATTTATGTAAACACAGGCTTGGTCTTGCAGAACAGGACTGTCACGGCGAATCTAAAATTCATATAAGAAAGTTACGCCAGATAAGAAACTGGCAGGTAAAAACAAAAACAGGCGATGTCAGTGAAATACCCGAGATACCTGAAGGTGATAGTATCTGGCCATTGGTAACATCAACCTCGGAAAATTGTATCGGCACGGAATGTGATGATTACAATGATTGTTACATTGTTAATGCACGCCGACTTGCACAGGCAAGTGACGTGGTTGTTATTAATCATTATCTTTTATTATCAGACATGGTTATCAGGGAAAACGGTTTTGGAGAATTACTCCCGATTGCCGATGCTTTTGTTATTGATGAAGCTCATCAGCTACCGGATGTTGCATCCAGCTTTTTTGGTACCCGTGTAAGTGGTTATCAGTTAAATGAGCTGGTTTCAGATATCAGCAGCGAATATCTGGCAGAAATTAATGAAGACAAAGCCTTGCTTGAGCTGTGTGATGATATTAAACAAACCGTTGCAGACTTTCGTCTGGCAATGGGTCTGCCTGTTCGTCGGGGTAGCTGGGCAGAAATAAAAGACAAGCCTGAGCTTACAAAGGCAATAACAAAATTAAATGAACAACTCGAAGAATTAAAAACGGCACTTGCGCCGCTGGCCGAGCGGACAAAAGATCTGGATGCCTGCTACAACCGAACCATCAATATTATTCAGCAGTTAAGCCTGTTAACGGTCGAGCCGCCTGCTGATCATATACACTGGTTTGAAACCTACAAACGTTCATTTTCCATTAACCTGACACCGTTTGATGTGGGTAGTGAGTTTAAGCAGCAAATGGACAGTTTACCGGGTAGCTGGATTTTTACCTCTGCAACATTAACAGTGGGTAACAAGTTTGACCATTTTCTTAAGCAACTCGGTATTATTGAGGAAGTTGATAACCATGCCTGGGACAGTCCGTTTAATTATAAAGATCAGGCACTGCTTTATATACCGGATGGTTTACCTGAACCGCAGAGCCCGCAATATACCAGCGCGGTGGTTGAGTATGCCCTTCCTGTTATTCAGTTAAGTGAAGGGCGAACTTTTTTTCTTTTTACCAGTTATCGAGCACTTAACGAGGCTCTGGAAATACTTAAAGATAAAATTGATTTCCCGTTACTTGTTCAGGGTGAGAAACCACGTGACGCATTAATTAATGACTTTAGAAAAATGGGCAATGCTGTTTTGTTGGGTACCTATAGTTTCTGGGAAGGTATTGATGTAAAAGGGGATGCCCTGACAACGGTTATTATTGATAAACTGCCATTTGCATCACCGGGGGATCCCATTCTTAAAGCAAGAATCGATGCCATGCGTGAAAATGGCAGCAATCCATTTTTTGAATTCCAGTTGCCCAATGCGGTCATTACTTTAAAACAGGGCGCCGGCAGGCTTATTCGTGACTATCTCGACAGTGGCGTATTAATGTTATGTGACCCGCGACTAAGAACGAAGCCTTATGGTAAGGTCTTTCTTAAAAGTTTACCGACCATGCCGATTAGTAAGGAACTGGATTATGTTGAAACTTTTTTTAAAGAAAAAATCCACAAAGATAAATAAACAGGGTAACAAAAATGGTCATGCCTGAAATTACAATAGCAAAAACCGACGAAGAAATTTTAAAGTGTTACCCGGTTATGTTGCAATTACGCCCTGCATATTCTGCGGAAGATTTCCTGGCTCAGGTAAAAAAACAAATGCAAACGAATTATCTGCTGGCATATTTAATGGATAACACTCAGGTATGTGCTGTCGCAGGGTATCGTTATTCCGAAGGACTTGCCTGGGGTAAATTTTTATATGTGGATGATCTGGTAACGGACAGTCAGCAACGTTCAAAGGGCTATGGTAAATCGCTGCTTGGATGGTTGTTTGATCAGGCGCGGCAAAACCAGTGTAACCAGTTGCATCTGGACTCGGGGGTACAACGCCTCGATGCCCATCGCTTTTATATAAGAGAGGGGATGAGCCATTCAAGTCAGCATTTTCATCGCGAGATACAGTGACTGCAATTTGCATTAAATAAACATTGTAAAACAATAATATAATTATTTGCTAATGCATTTAACTGTGTGTTTTTATTAAGATAAATTTCTTATCGTGCAATCTACTTTAATAGCGGGAAAAGTGTGACTTGCATCACGTTTTGTTTTGTAGGAAAAAGATGACATGATTTAATTCATCCTTTAACATACAGGAAACAATTTCATGGATAGCCCCTAATGGCAATTCTTATTCAATATGCAAACGGTATCCCCGGTGTGAAATTCCCACTGGACTCAGCCGAAATTACTATCGGTCGTTCACTCGACAACGATATTAGTATTGATGATGAATTTGTTAGCAAGCACCATGCAGTCATCCAGCTTATTCAGGATGCACACACTGCCAAACTCGACTGTATCCTTATTGATAACGACAGTACTAACCATCTGTTCGTCAATGGCAGCAGAGTTTCTGCACATCGCTTAAAAGAAAAAGACCGCATTTTTATTGGCCAGCATGAATTTCGCTTTTCAAATGAAACGATTGCGCCGGTTGAATTAGGACAGACTCAGAGTAGCTTCTTTAATGATGATGCGCCGGGCTTAATGCATGCCAGTATTCAGAAAGCGATGGAGCCAACGGCAAGACTTAAACCTAACAAGGCTAACAGGGCAAGTTTTGATAAAGTGCCCGTTGATGGCTATGAAGTTGAAGAACTCACCGATACCCGACATCAGCTTAATACTTTTATCGACCCCGAAGACCTTTCTGAAAAAGAAACAGCCTCAAAAGAAATGAACAAAAGTAAGCGTTTTAGTCGCCGTCTGACATCCTTGTAACAGCTTTTACTATTAATCTTCCCGCAATTCGTTAAAATAGTCGTCTGATTTTACTGACGGATTTTCTATGTACATCCTGGCTCTTGAGTCGACTACCGAAGCCTGTTCGGTTGCGCTAAACAACAATGGTAAAATTGTTGAATCTTTTGAAATAGCACCACGACAGCACACCCGTCTGTTACTGAACATGGTCGATAGCCTGTTAAGCACAGAAAACATTTCTAAAAACCAGCTGGATGCTATTGCATTTTGTCGTGGGCCGGGAGCATTTACCGGGTTACGTATCACTACCGGTGTGGCGCAGGGACTGGGTTATGGTCTGAGTGTTCCGCTTATTCCGGTTTCCAGTCTGGCTGCATTGGCGCAGGGACGTTATCGGGATAATGGCAACACACATTTTTTGTCCTGCCTGGATGCCCGCAAGAACGAAGTTTTCTGGGGGCTTTATATCATCGAAGAAGGTTATGCCAGGTTACAGGCGGATGAATATGTATCAGGCATTAACAAAATCCCGGCGGTCGTTTCACAAAACAGGCCTGTACAAGGGCAGTGGCAGGTTACCGGTACAGCATCAGCGATAATCGAAAAATTAAATGAACCGATGCTGTGTTTTGTTGACTCAGTAACGGATAAACTACATTATCCACATGCGTATGATATTGCCTTGCTCGCGGCCGAAGCGTTTAAAAAGGGAAATAGCATTACCGCAGAACAGGCTGTACCGGTCTATCTGCGAAACAAAGTAACCGACTAAAATACAGGTGTATAAAATTGAGAAATAAACAGACTCCCGCTTTTATCATTCTAACCCTTTGGGCATTATTGATTACCACGGCATCCGCAGAAGAAATACAACCTGCACCTGCAAACCCGACAAGTCATGCCGTTGTTAGCGGCGAGCAACAAGTTCAGCCTCAGCCTGAAACTGTACCGTCAGTACCACCGGCAGAACCCGCCGTGTTTGTACACAAGGTAAAAGGCAAGATGAACACCATTTATAAACATCTGTTTACCGGCCTGGAAAACAATGGTTACTATGTTATTTTTGAACCGAATATTGGTCGCAACCTTTCACACTTTGCCAAGCGTTGGGGTAAGGACTACAACATAAATAAACTGGAATCGATTCGTAGTATGGTTTTTTGTAATGGTTGGTATGCCAATAAAATCAGTAACGAAGACCCAACCATGCTGGCACTCTGCCCATTGCATGTTACCCTGACTCATAAAAAAGGCATGACAACTGTACTGTTTGTTAAGCCAGGACAGGTTTCACAGGGTAG
>JALTLP010000041.1 GCA_027001895.1 Chromatiales bacterium
ATTCTGGGCACTGCCTGGGCAATAACATCTTTGCCCGTATTGTTCTTTGCATAAAACTCAACCGTACTCATAACGCCCGGATGAACATCAACTTCTTTTTGCAGGGCTTTAAAGTCCCATCTCAAGCCGTCATTCACCGCAGTTATAAACTCGACTGTGACAGTTCGCTTTAAGTCCTTGTTTGCCGCCATGTCTTTAACAAGTTTTATCTGCGCCTGAGCTTGCGGGTCATACTTACCATCTTCGATATCCGCAAAGCGGCCAATACCAAAGAACTGACAAACAACACCATATAATGGTACAAGCGCATAACCAAAACCAAACATTGCTACTACAATCACCAAAAGCCTGACGGCGGTTTTATTATTTGCAGCACTTTTGTTTTCGGTGTTCATATTTATGCCCGAATAAAGAGCCAGGCATAAAACACGACAACGACAATAACCAAAATTGTAACTGTCTTACGTATACCTTTTCTTTGCTCTTCGTTCATTTAAATACTACTTCTTAATATATAAAAAACATGCCCTTCAGTACTGAAGGGCATGGCTATTGCTACTTAACTTCTGGTGGTGTAGCAAAAGTGTGGTATGGAGCCGGAGATGGAACTTCCCACTCAAGACCTTGCGCACCTTCCCAAACCCGGTCAGTTGCTTTTTCGCCACCCTTAATGCACTTGATAATGACATAAAGGAATATCAACTGACTCGCACCAAACACAAAGGCACCAATTGAAGATATTTTATTGAATTCTGCAAACTGTAGTGCATAGTCAGGAATACGACGAGGCATACCTGCTAATCCCAGGAAGTGCTGTGGGAAGAATAATACATTTACAGAAATTGCGGATATCCAAAAATGCCATTTACTTAAGGTTACGCTATACATGTTGCCAGTCCACTTAGGTAACCAGTAGTAAACACCACCGATAATTGCGAACAGAGCACCTGTAACCAGTACATAGTGGAAATGAGCAACAACGAAGTAAGTATCGTGATACTGGAAGTCAACCGGAGCAACACCTAACATTAAGCCAGTGAAACCACCGATGGTGAACAGGAATACAAATGCGATGGCCCATAACATGGGTGTTTCAAATGTCATCGAACCTTTCCACATTGTGGCCGTCCAGTTAAAGACTTTAACCGCCGTTGGTACAGCAATCATTACCGTTGCGTACATAAAGTAGAGTTCACCGGCTGCTGGCATACCAACAGTAAACATATGGTGAGCCCATACGATAAACGACAGGAATGCAATCGCTGCGGTTGCATAGACCATTGATGCATAACCAAACAGTGGCTTACGCGCAAAGGTCGGAATGATTTGCGAAACGATACCGAATGCAGGAAGAATCATAATATAAACTTCCGGGTGTCCAAAGAACCAGAAAACATGCTGGAACAATACCGGGTCACCACCACCGGCTGCATTAAAGAAGCTGGTACCGAAGTATTTATCAGTCAACATCATGGTTACCGCACCCGCGAGAACTGGCATTACAGCAATAAGCAGGAATGCTGTGATTAACCATGTCCATACGAACAATGGCATTTTCATTAATGTCATACCAGGCGCACGCATATTTAAAATTGTTGCGATGATATTGATAGAACCCATGATGGATGAGAAACCTAACAAATGCACTGCAAAGATAAAGAATGCAAGCTTGTCGTACTGACCTGAAAGTGGCTCATAGAAAGTCCAGCCAAATGCCGGGCCCTGACCTGCTGCGAAATTATCACCAATAAACATTGGAGCTAAAAGCATAATGCCTGCAAATGGAAGAATCCAGAAGCTCCAGTTGTTCATACGTGGTAATGCCATATCTGGCGCACCAATCATAAGGGGTACCTGCCAGTTAGCAAAACCAACCATGGCGGGCATAATGGCACCAAATACCATTACCAGCCCATGCAGGGTTGTCATCATATTGAAGAAGTTAGGATTAACAACTTGCATACCCGGTTCAAATAATTCTGCACGAATTACCATTGCGAATGCACCACCAATAAACAACATGGTGAATGAGAACCATAGGTACATAGTACCTATGTCTTTGTGGTTGGTTGTAAACAACCAGCGTTTAATACCTGTTGGATGATCGCTCATTTTTTAATCTCCCAATTAACGCGCAGCTTTAGCTGCTGCTGGTTGAACGGTATCGCCTGTGCTATTACCCCAAGCATTACGCTCGTATGTAACAACTGCTGCGATGTCTGCATCATTTAACTGTGGACCGAATGGAGGCATGATACCTTTACCTGTGATAACCAGTTTCAGGTGATCTTCAACCGGTCCTTTCGTTGCCACTTTAGAACCTTTAAGTGCCGGGAATGGCCCCCCGCCGGTACCATTTACCTGGTGGCAAGCTGCACAGTTCGCTTTATAAACGGCTTCACCCTTCTTCAATAACTCAGCCTGAGTGAAGGTTTTGTTTGAGTCGCCCGCGGCGGCTGCAGCGGCAGCTTTCTGCGCGCTTACCCATGCAGTGTATTCGCTCTGCTCAACGACTTTAACAACAATCGGCATAAAGCCGTGGTCTTTACCACAAAGCTCTGCACACTGGCCACGGTATGTACCGGTTTTAGTTGCGGTGAAATGACTTTCATTAATATAGCCAGGAATAGCATCACGCTTGACTGCGAGTGCCGGTACCCACCAGGCATGAAGTACGTCATTTGAAGTAATCAGTAAACGTACTTTTTTGTTTACTGGAACAACAATCGGTTTATCAACATTTAATAAGTATGTGTCTGCTTTGTCTCGTAATGCCGTATCGGCACCTAATTGACGGGCTTCATTACTGTCTGTTGCGAGGTTGCTGAAGAAGCTCAAATCCTCATCACGGTAATTGTAGTTCCATTTCCACTGCCAACCGGTAACCTGTATGGTCACATCAGACTTTGAGGGGTCTTCGATATCCAGCAAGGTTTTTGTTGCAGGAATCGCGATAGCAACCAGAACAATTAACGGGATTACTGTCCAGATAACTTCGACTGTTGCACTTTCGTGAAACTGAGCTGCAACCGCACCTTTTGATTTACGGTGATTGATAATTGAATAAATCATAACTGAAAAGACAAGAACACCGGCTACCGTACAGATCCACATGACTAACTGATGTAAGCCATATACTTCTTTACTGACAGGCGTAATACCTTGCGTCATATTCAGCGTGTAATCAGCTAAAGCAATGCCTGGCACGAGTAATAACCCGAACAGCACTGCTAGCTTCTTCGTAATGTGACTTGCTGACATACCATTACCTCTTGGTTTGGTTTTATTATTAAAGTTGTTTTTAAGAAACTTTATTATTTATTAAGGCTTTAATTATTTTTTGCGCCTTAACACCCTCGTTATGGTTCTGGCCGATGAGAGCCTGCACCATGATTGTTATTTTTTTATTCCCCAACGTTTTTGAAATAACGTTTTAAAAATGGCGGCTTAAAAAAAATAAATTCTTATTAAAACAGTCATCTATTCATGACTTTTATCATCGAGGCGAATCCTACCCAAGCGGGGTACTAAGAGCAACCGAAAAATTAAAAATAGCTTTATAAATCAATAATATATAAGACTTTATTAATATAATAGTAAAATAATATACTAATATTTAAATATTAGATTTTACGCTCTTAGCTCTAGTAATAACAATAGCTTACAAAAATTGTATGGTTAAAGCTTCGCCATTCACCTGTTTTTATAATGGAAATAATTTAACCAGATGATTAATTCAACTTTTTGGACATAAATAATTTCTGTGCTAAAGCATATGCTGATTTATTATTTTTGCGATTTGGTTTTCATTACTGTTAAATGGAATTTCGGCAATTAACGGCGGCTTGATCATCGTACGCAATGTTGCAATATTTTCACGATAACGCAGCATTTCGTCCTCAAGTGTGTTTGCCACCCAACCGTAAAATTTAGCATGACTGTGCTCGATTGCAGCGGCAGTTAACAGAGCATGGTTCAGGCAACCCAGACGCATCCCCACGACCATAAGTACCGGTAATTTTAATTGCACAGCAAGATCAACCAACGTTTTTGTATTACGTTTTTTATCGCTTACCTTTAAAGGTACCTGCCAGCCGCCAACACCTTCAACAATAACAATGTCTGCATGTTGGGTGAGCTGCTTATAGGCATCGACTATATAAGGTATAGAGATCTCAATATTATTTTCTGCTGCAGCTAAATGCGGCGCAACCGGTGCTTCGAACACGTAAGGATTAACCAGTTCATAGGGGATATCCAGCCCACAGGCATCTAATAGGAGCTGGGCATCTTCATTACGCAACGCACCACTATTGTAATGCCCCCCGCTGGCAATCGGCTTCATGACCGCTACTTTTTTGCCCTTGTTACGCAAGGCATGCACCAGACCAAGGCTGAAGCGGGTTTTACCCACGCCGGTATCTGTACCTGTTATAAAAAAACCTTTTTTCATTTAAATCCTGTTTGAGTCCAAATAACTTATATGCAGAGCTGCCAGAAACCTTTATTCTACAGCTAGCTTTATTCTACAGCTTAGTTAACTTACCTTATATAAAAAAAGAAACAGCTAAACATCACTATGGGTACGAAAAACAGATCATATATGGCATTGCCACCTTTGCTTGCGATTGCCGGTGTATTTATACACCCATTGGCAAGTACCATTGCGCCACTGGTGCTTTTCTTTATTTTCCGTAACCGCCGCCCCGATGTCGCAACCATTTCATTACGCACAGCCGATATGGCTTTTAGTATCCAGCTGTGGATTATGTTAATCAGCCTCGCGTTGATGTTATTAATTTCTGTTAATATGGTTAGCCCTAACGATGCCCGCTATATGATGCAGACGGCAACAACAATTATCCTGGCAATTTTTGTTGTTTCCCTTGCCGTTGCCAGTTACCAGGCATTTAATAACAAGATTTATAAATATCTGTTTTCTTTTCGCATTGCAGAGCGTGTTATCAGCGCCGTTTCCAGGCCGGCGAACTAAAAACAATATTCAGCATAAAAATTCTTTAAGCCGGGCGTTTTTACCCGGAGATATCTTTTCGGCCATTGCCAGAAATAATTCTGCGGTTGCGATTGCATCCATCAATGCATTATGAGCCTTATATGCTGGCATATTGTATTGCTTTCGCAGATTAAATAACCTTAAATCGTTACTTTTATAAACCTTGTTTTTTCTGTCTAGACTTCGTTTTGCCAGCTGCTGTGTGTCAATAACAGGCATTATAAAATCGCATTGGTACAAGGACTGGCAAACCTTGTTAATAAAGCCCGTTTCAACTTTTGCATTATGTGCCAGTAGCACCTTGCCGCTTAAATGTTCCAGTAATTGTGGCATTAATGTTTCAATATTTTCACCGGAAGCAGATTGGTCATCAGTTATATGATGGATGACGATGCTATCTTCATTTAAGTTTTTATTTACCTTTACAAGCTTATGCCAGCATGTTTCAAGCCTGACAGCTTTGTTTGAAATATCAACCAGGCCAATACTTACCAGTTTATCTTTTACCGGATCAAGCCCGGTTGTTTCTAGATCGATTGAAACAATATCGAGCTCTGATATTAAACTATTCTTGTCAGCAAAGGGTTTTGCTAAAAAATCCTGCATCGTTTTTGATTTACAATGTTTTATCAGGTAACGCCGATATATTCGCTTGCCAGACAATTTAAAAATTTTAGCAATTTTTATCATAAAGACTGGTTACGGCTTTCAAAAAATTGCTGCATTACTTTTATTATGGAAAAAGAATCTTTCAAATGATTTTTTTCCAGCCCGGATATTTCTCGGGGTGACAAATAGTTATCTGCTGGCAAGCCTGCTTTTATTTGTTCGGCCTGGTGTCGTACTCTTAAAGTACTGATAAACTCAAATGCATTGAGCAGGTTATCTTGCATTTCTTTACTTAATGCTTTGCATTGATATGCCGCTTCGAGTCTTTCAACTGTATTACATTCATCAATACCTTCATTAAGCGCAAGCACCCGTGCAATATCAACGATAGGTACGATCCCTCTGTGTTTAAGGTCAAACATGTTTTTATGTTCGGCATCATGCGACAGTACAAAACTTCTGAAAAAACCCAACGGTGGTTTATGCGTTAAGGCGTTTGAAACCATATGCGATATAAATAATTCATTTTTTTTGGTTTGAGCTAACACTTCTTTTTGCAGCTCCTTAAATAACAAAACTTCACCATAAACAGGTCGTAAATCAAAAAAGATACTCGATAACATTAGTGCCTTCGGTTCGGGTGAGTTTATCCAGTTACTAAAGTATTTTTTCCATACAGAAACACTTTGGCACCACTGCGGATTGGTTGCCATAGCATTACCTGGGCAAAAAATATAACCACAGCTATCCAGACCATTACTGACAAACTGTGCAAGTTCTTTAAAATAAGTTTTATGTTCTGGCCTGTAGTCATCTGACAATAGCAGCGCATTATCCTGGTCTGAATGCGAAGTTTGCTCGTTACGTGCCTGTGAACCTCCAGCGGCCCAGACATAGCTGATTGGTGCTTCGCCCAGTTGCTGTTCGGCCAACTCAAGTAAACGGCAGGTAATGGCATCGGTTACCGAAGACATAACCTCACCAATATGTTTTGCCGTTGCACTCGACAAAGATAGCTGCAACTGCAACTCGGGAATACGCGCACTTATTTTTACCAGAGCATCCACAGAATTTGCTTTGTAGATATCGGTTGCAATCAGCGCCGGGCTGGTGCTTAAATGCCGTACCACATCTGAAGTCGTTAAAATACCAGTCGGGATATCATTTTTTAAAATGGGTAAATGCTGAACCTGATAACGCGTCATAACTAACAGTGCTTCAGATAATAAAGCCTTGTTCGTTACGGTTTGCAGATTTTGTGTCATGATGCGGCTAACCGATTCATTGACACTTATACCTTCAGCAACGCAACGAGAACGAATGTCCCTGTCTGTTAACAAACCTGCTAACTGATTGTTATCGGTCACAAGGATCGCCGATACTTTTTCCTGTGTCATCAGTTTTGCTGCATCCTGAATACTTGTCGCAATATCAACCACTACTGGCATACGGTCTGTTAAACCATTCACTTCCAGCTTCATTGCACTTAAGTCACGCATACCGGCAGCATGCGTTTGTTCAACAGCATAGTGCATACGGGCGTTCAATGAATGAGTAAAATACTGGTTAAAACTTTTAAACTGTTCTCTTAAGTAGTTTATTTTTTTACAGGGTAAAAAATAAACAAGGGTATCTTCAACACAGACCGCGTTTAATGGCGGCTTTTCAGTTGTTGTACATTGCAGTGAATAACTGTCTCCTTCTGCCAGTTTATCGACTAACTGATCCTGCGCATCTCGAATTTCTATCGCGCCTGTACGCACAAGAAAAAAAACAGTCTCTCCCGAACCGGTCTCGGTAATTGCTTGTCCCCGACGAAAATAACGTATGCTGCATGCCTTTGGCAGGTTATCCAGCTCTGTTTTGCTCAACAGATCAAACGGCGACTGTTTTGCAATAAAGTTGCGAATTTCTGCCAGTTCTATTTCCATGCTACGTTATCTTTTTTTAATTATCTATTTATTATTTAGCAGAAATTAAAAAGCCCTGCACGTTTTAACCGTACAGGGC
>JALTLP010000042.1 GCA_027001895.1 Chromatiales bacterium
GCCGAACAGCATCATAAAAATACTGATGCCGGGAGGTAGCAAGGCGGTTTGTATAATATTATTTAGCAGTACTTCGATATCCATATACATTCTTCCGGTTATAATTGTTCTGAGTATATGCTATTTATCAGCTCAGGTTCTAATTTATGGCCTGTATTTTCGACTGAATCAGTGACACCATAATCTGCAAGCTGGCAGACATCAAGGCCGGGGTAACCACATGGGTTTATATTTTTAAAGGGTTGCAGATCCATATTTACATTCAGTGACAGGCCATGATAAGTACACTGTTTTTTTACCCGCAGTCCCAGTGCTGCAATTTTTTTGTTATCAACATAAACGCCGGGTGCTTTATCAACCCGATGACTGTCAATATTATAACTTTTAAGCAGCTTACGTATACTGCTTTCAAGCCGTTTTACAAATTCCTGAACACCATAATTGCAACGACGCAGATCAATCATGCAGTAGGCAACAAGCTGACCGGGTGCATGGTAGGTAATTTGCCCACCACGGTCAATTTTAACAATCGGAATATCTGAAGCCTGCAGGATATGTTTATCTTTACCATTCAGGCCAAGCGTGTAAACGGGCGGGTGTTGTACAAACCAGATTTCATCTGTTGTGCCAGGCTTACGTTCGAGCGTAAACTTTTTCATAGCCTCCCAGACAGGGATATATTCCTGCTGGCCAAGTCGTTTAAATATTACCTGCTGTTGTGACATATCATAAAGACATCAGTACATGGCCACAGGCGTGCAGTTCGCGGTAAATATTATCGAGTTGTTCGCGTGTTTCAACATGTACGGTTAGAGTCAGTGAAAGGTATTTGTTATTACTGCTTGGACGTTCATTAATATGTGAATCAGCCAGTGCGGGGATATGTGAGCGCACAATATTAATAACGGTCTCTTTAAACGGGGAATCAGTTGCGCCCATAACCTTGATAGGAAAGTGACATGGAAATTCTAACGGACTGTCTTGCTTTGTCATGGTTTAAAATATTTATTGTTTTAAACTTTGTTTATATTGCTGAAAGAGTTGATACATTTTTTGCCAGTGTTTACCCGGTTTGCCATCAGCAACCGGTTTATTGTTCATAATACAAACCGGTGAGACTTCTTTTAATGAACTGCTTAACCAGACCTCATCCGCAGACAAAAGTTCATCTTCGCTGATACTGGTTTCTTCCAGCGGCAGGTTGTTAGTGCTGGCAATTTCTACCAGCAGATCACGGGTAATGCCTGGCAGTAGTTGCTGGTTTTTTACCGGAGTTTTAATGATGCCATCCTTTACAATGAATACATTGCTGGATGAACCTTCAGTCACATTACCCTTGCGTATAAGAATGGCTTCGTCTGCATTATTTTCGGCGGCCTGTTGTTTTAAAATAATATTACCGAGTAATGAAATAGATTTAATATTGCAATAATCCCAGCGAATATCTTCAAGTGTTATAACACTTAAACCTTTTTTTAGTTTTTCAGGGTTGGCCGGTGGCAGAGGGTTAAGCATTGCAAATACAGTGGGTGTCGAGTTTTCCGGAAAGATATGGTCACGTTTTGCAACGCCACGGGTAATTTGTATATACACAGAGCTGTCTGTGTTTGCAGCGTTATTTTTATTAATCAGTTCAGTTAATATTGCCTGCCATTGTTCGTTGCTATAAGGATTATTTATTTTTATTGCCGCAAGGTTGGTTTGCAGTCTGTCGAGGTGGTGTGTGAGTCGGAAAAGTTTACCGGCAAAAGCGGGGATCACTTCGTAAATTCCGTCAGCAAAAATAAAACCGCGATCCAGCACGGATACTTTTGCATCTTTTAATGGAACAAA
>JALTLP010000043.1 GCA_027001895.1 Chromatiales bacterium
CCCCTGAAATACCCGTGTGGCAGTGTTTGAGCCATAGCTGTTTAAATAAACCCCAGTCTACCCGGATTTATAACCATTAATTTTATATGGTTTTCTTTACACGTTAAAAAACAATGGAATACTAATGTTTCAATATCTAATTGAAAATAAGACGATTTCTTATTTTGGTATGATTTTTGCAATATTTTCTCTTTAGAGATCAATCCTTCGTCGCAATGGCGAGTAAATGTACAAAATAGAAGAAACTGGAAATGGATATTAAACTTGTCGGTGGCGTGTTGTGCTTTGAATTATGGAAATGTAATCATGATTATCGTCTCTTTGTGTTGATTAAGCATGCATTCCAGTACATGTCAGATGTTTTTTTTCAACAAATACGTAAATTTACCTGTCTTATATTTGTACTTGTATTGGTTTCCTGTGGAGGAGGTGGTGGTGATGGCGGCGGTTCTAAAACAGGTGTAGTCGATATAACAAAACCCTCCTTGCAAAAAGCTGCTATTACTCTTGCTATCTCAACAAATCCAGATGAAATAACACTTGCATGGTTACCTGCTACAGATGATATTACACCTGGTGGCAACATGGTTTATGAAGTTCATGCAGGCAAAAATGAATCTTATATACCTGATAATACAACGCTTGTGGGTACATTTACTGGCGACAATCAGGGTGACATAGTAAACCGGAAAAATAATACAACTTATTATATGAAGGTTATTGCTGTTGATGAAGCAAACAATAAAAGCATATTTTCAGATTCTGTTCAGGTAACCACCGCCATAAATTCACCGGTAATAAATCACTCCGTCTATAAAGCAGCAAACACAATCAGTAGTTCACCCCCTGCTGTAACAGGAACAGATTACACTTTCCAGATAACTCAAAATAGTGTTTCACCATCGGTGGATGAAGTTATCGTGGGTGCGGATACTAATGGTGACTACTATCTTCGAACCGTGGATGGTGTTAGCACATCGGGAAGTGAAATCATTGTACAAACCAGCGATGCTTCATTGGCTGATATTGTAGATAGTGCTGTTATCTCAAGTACTATCGTTCTTGTCGAGCCACAGGCTATTGTAAAAAATACAACGAACAAAGTTGCATATAAAGCACGTATATCAAAGGGTAAAAAAATTAAAGAAAATGTCTGGTCTAATGAATTACTTAAAATAACTCAAATTGATGAGGCAACTCGTACCAGTATAAATAGCAACAATGTATTGAAAAAGCTGCTTTATTCAAGTCAAAAATTAGCGGCTAAAACCCCTTATACAACGCAGACAGATGGCGGTGAGCTAGTGCTTACATCCAGTATTGATTTTGAACCACAGATTGTTACTTATGCTGAAAAGACGTTTTTTGGTGGAATTAAAAAAGCAGAGGTTTATGCAAAAGGTGTATTCGACCTGAACGCTACGCTGGCATACAATTTTTCCGCATCGGGCTCAGTCGCGCAGACCAAAAGAATTTTTAGTAGAACATACTCATCTGTATATCAGCTGGGGCCTGTCCCCGTTCAGCAAGATATCACGCTTACCATCGATGCCAGTTTTACCGGGGATGCAAAAACAGAAATCGCAGCAGAGACAATTGCAAAACTAATGGCCGATGTGCAATTTGGTGCTCGTTATGAAAATGGTCAATGGAGCCTTATCGATGATAAAAAAATTACCAAATCATTAACCATCTCGGCAACGGTTGAAGGTGAGGTTACAGCAGAAGTTCGCATCATTCCTAATATTGAAGTCAAATTCTATAAAGTTGCAGCAGCGGGCTTATCAGTTGAGCCATTTATTAATGGAACCGCAGCAGCCGAAATTGTCAGCAACGCTGATTTATTGAATTTCGCTAACTTCAATAATTATCGTTTTACTCAACTGGATGCAGCCTTAGGTGTTGATGCAAATGTTTACGCAGAGTTAAAAGTATTTAGCAAAGTACTTGCGCGTTATCCAGAGCAGGGCAAACAGAATATCTTTAATTTAGAGTACCCCTTATTTAGTCTTCCATCACTTGGCCTTTCTGGTTCAGGCGTGCCTTACCTCAATGATTCATCTTATACGCTTACAGCATCTGCGCAGAATGGAGTCAATAATGCATTTGATTCAAACTCAATAAACTGGGTCGTCTATCCGAGTGGTCAAATAACTCAGAATAGCAGTAATCCGTTTGTCGCCTCATTTACACCGGATAATGATAATACTGAATACTTCATATACTTTATTGGTAATGGCGAATCTATAGGCTCAATCGGTAGACAATTTGAAAGTATCACAGTGAGTTTTCTTGATGATGATAATGATGGTATCCCAACAGCATGGGAGAACGCTTACGGGCTAAATCCGCAGAGTGCGACTGATGCAGCATCAGACCCGGATAATGATGGTTATACGAATCTTCAGGAATATAATAACAACACAAATCCAAATGTGTTTGATGACGCAGCAATTAATAATGTCATTATTAGTATTACTGCAAATGCTTCAGTGACTGAAGGTGACAGTGGTAGCAGTAATATGACCTTTGCGGTTACTCTTAGTGACGTTGCGTTGGGTAATGTTGAAATCGATTACCTTACCAGTAATGGCACGGCGACAGCAGGAAGTGACTATACCGCCACCAGCGGCACGTTAACGATATTATCAGGCAGCAGTTCGGCTAGCATCAGTGTTCCCATTACGGGCGATACGGCGGTAGAGGGCAATGAGACCTTCACGCTTACTCTTAGCAATCCAGTTAACGCCACACTGGGTGCGCCAGCAACGGCGACAGGAACAATTAATAATGATGATAGTACCACCACGGCAAGCCAGCCGCTTAATGATACGGGTATAACCGGTTGTGGTGACTATGCCTATACCGATACAGGCACTAGCTATGATGTGACAGGCTCGGGTACGCATAATAATAAGCTAGATTGTTCGATACAACCGGTGGTGCCTACCCAGACCACAGATGGCTCAGATGCAGATGGCGATATTATTCGTGCCGGCCAGGATGCCCTGTTTGGACGTGATGTGACCAACAACGATAATAGCGATGGTCATGCCGGTTTTAGTTTTACCAGGTTAGATGCCAATGGTAACGCATTGGCAGACCAAACACAGAACTATGCCACCAACCCCTGGTCTTGCGTAAAAGACAATGTTACCGGCCTGATATGGGAAGTAAAAACCACCAGTGGTTTGCAAACGAACAGTTATACGTACACCTGGTATAACTCAACAGGTATCAATGATGGCGGTGATTGGGGTATCGGCGATACCGGCGTTGGCACCACCACCGGTTATGAAACGTATGCGGGCACCTATGCAGGCTCTGATAACTGTGCGAATAATACGCGTTGCGATACCGAAAAATACGTAGCCGATGTAAATGCCAGCAACAGCGGCGCTGGTCTTTGTGGTGCAACAAACTGGCGCTTGCCGAGCAAGCATGAGCTTAACTCCATTGTTAATAATAATGCTATTAATCCTGCCATTGATGCCAATTATTTTCCTAATACGAAGGTCGGTGGTTATTGGTCGTCGTCGCCGTTTGCCCTCAATAGCCGCTACGCCTGGTATGTCAGCTCCAACTATGGCGGCGTGGGCAGCAGCCTTAAGGGCAATAGTTTTTATGTTCGGTTAGTACGCGGCAGTCAGTAATTGGTTTTTTTGGGTTTTTAAAAATGGCTGCCTAATAGCAGTATGGTGATGAAACAGCATATTACACATTTACCGCCTGTTTATCGGGATGCAAAGCGACTGGTGGTGGTAATAGAGCAGGTCGTGAGGCAGTTTTCACGTTATCACCGTTATACCCTGGGTACTGATTTACGCCAACAGGCAATGAAAGTATTGCGCATAGTGCATAAAGCATGGAGAGACAAAGCCAATCAAAGTAAACACTTAAAAAGCCTGGTATGGGCAATTGATGATCTTAAGTTGACATTACAAACGGCAAAAGAACTACAGGCATTTACAAGTTTTGCGCAATTTGAGCATGTGGCTCAATTAGTGCGTACATTAGGCAAGCAGTGTGGAGGTTGGTTGAAAGCGGTAGTTAACGCCGGGCAGAATTCTCAGAGCCTTTATTCGAAAGATGTAAAGTCGCCGAGGAGCGTCCCGAATGACTGAGTGCCCAGGTTACCCACTTTGCAGCAGCATTGTGGGTCAAATGCAGGTGAGCAGGTGCTACGCAAGTTGTGCCTGTAAGCTAAAAATGCCTGAGCTGGCGTTGAGTTATTGGTCGTCGTCGCCGTATGCCAACAATAACAACAACGCCTGGAATGTCAACTCCAACAATGGCAACGTGAACAACAACAATAAGAACAATAGTTTTTATGTTCGGTTAGTTCGCGGCAGTGAGTCATAATATTATGGATACCACTCTTAAACCGTTTTATGTGGCATGGCAAAAAGCCAAACGTCATAAAAAACCCAGTATGAATCAACTGGCTTTTGAAGCCGACTGGCTGGAGGGTTTATTTGATATCCGTGAGCAGGTGATTAACCATCGCTGGCAGCCCCGCCGCACTGTTTGCTTTATTACCACGCAACCTAAAACACGAGAGATTCACGCCCCGGATTTTGCAGACCGTGTTGTCCATCATTATCTGGTGCCACAGCTACAGGCCTTGTTTGAACCGATTTTTATCCATGATAGTTTTGCTAACCGTAATGGTAAAGGTAGTCATCAGGCCGTGAGCCGCTTGCAGCAGTTTATGCGGCAGGTAACACATAGCCATGCAAAGCCCGCCTGCTATTTACAACTTGATATTCATAATTTCTTTAACAGCCTTGATCGCAGGGTGTTATATCAACAACTGTGTCATCGGCTCGACAAGGACCTGGCAAAACATAAAATTACCCGGCGAACCTATTTTGATCTTAAATGTTTGTGCCATGCTCTGGTTAATCAAAAACCGGCTGAAAATACTATATATCGTGGCACTGTGTTAGAACATGCTTTAGTTCCTCCACATAAGCAGTTAAACAATGCCCGGCCAGGTTGCGGTATTGCGGTGGGTAATTTAAGCAGCCAGTTTTTTGCCAATGTTTACATGAACGCGGTAGACCAATGGGTGAAACATACCCTGAAAGCCAAATACTATTTACGATATGTGGATGATTTTGTGCTGCTGCATGAAAACCCTGCGCAATTGTTGGCCTGGCGACAGCAGCTGGAGGTTTTTTTGCATCAGCAGTTGGGTTTGCGCTTAAAAAATAATGCGCAAGGCCAAATACCTCAGCCCCAGCCGTTAGGCAATGGCTGTGATTTTTTAGGTTATGTGATTTTCCCGCATCACCGTGTAGTCAGGCGGCGAGTAATCGCACATTGTCGGGAAAAACTCAGAAAATGGCAGTTGTGCGCGATTCGAACCACAGCGCAAGGACTAACCCTTCGCCTTAATGCGGCTAACAAACAGGTTATACAGGGCCTGATTGCCAGTTACTGGGGTCATTTTCGTCATGCCTGTCACTGGCGGCTCACAGTTAAAATGCTGAAAGAATTTTGCTGGTTGCGTTTGTTGTTTCATTTTAAAGTGGGTGAAACCCCCATAAAACGCTGGAGCTGGAAGGCCGCCCGTTACTTTAACGAGCAGGTGCAGTTTTTCCAGCAGCAATATCCTGGCTGCCAGTTGTTGATACAAAAAGGCTTTGAGCAGCTTAGTTTTATGCCAAAAGAACCAGTTAAAGCGGTTGTCACAATCCAGGAAACCGGATTTTTACGCAGCGGTATAAAACGCCGCGAAGTCACTGAAATATTTATCCCCAGTCTTTTAATGAGTAATCCTTTTGCTCCTGGTCAAGGAGGCCTGTCATGAAGCCCATTATTTCCTTTATTATTTTGCTTGCTAATGTGTTTACCAGCACACTGGTGGCCGCTGAATGTACCATTAACCGCAATGTCGATATCAGCATTACCAGGCCGGACAGTCTATATACCGACCATGGTGATGGCACGGTAACTGATGAAGCAACCGGGTTAATGTGGCAAAAATGTTCGCTGGGACAATCGGGCAGTAGTTGTACCGGTACGGCACTAAGGTTTACCTGGCAGGCCGCACTCGCCGTTGCGAATAATAATACCGGCAGTGGTTATACTGACTGGCGTTTGCCTAATAAAAACGAGTTAGCATCGCTGCTGGAAGATGCCTGTTATAACCCCGCCATTAATGAAACAGTATTTCCTGCAACACTTAGTTCTGTTTATTGGTCGTCGTCGCCGTATGCCTACAATATCAACTACGCCTGGATTGTCTACTCCGGCAGTGGCAGCGTGGACTACTACAATAAGAGCGTTAGTTTTTATGTTCGGTTAGTTCGCGGCAGTCAGTAATTGGTGCCGTAGGCAAATTGGGTGTTTTAAATATCTGTGGCGCAGATCAATAGCGATCAATAACTATAAACATTTGTCAGAACAACGTATTAATATCTCTTGATCCACGCAAGACTCTAACTAATTCGATGCCTGTGCTAACTGGTCTGTAACCCTCTTTCAGGGCGATTCAAACAGCATTATCTGGGTAAGCCCCAAAAGCATAGACACCGGATTCACCAAGTCACCGTTTCACCAGGTCGGACCAATATAAGCAATTGAAAAGAATAATTAAACTTCCAAAATCAGGCCAACAATCACTTTTAAATGCCTGTTTTTTATAGCAAAAAGACTGCTTTAAGATTTGAGTGAGTAAGTGCAGCAAGCCAGGCAATTAACTGTGGCTGCTAAATTCAGAAGAAGAATATCTTGCAACTGTTATCTTATGTGGTAACATCTACTGATGGGTAAGATTCGTCGAGGGAACTACGTATTTTTAACATGGGTGGGTGATCATTCCCCGTGCCATGTCCATGTTTACCGGAATTTCAGACTGGTAGTGAAATGGGATCTGGAAAATTGGCAAGCAATGGAGGGGAAGGCAAGCCGGAGATTATTGCAGGTTATTGAGAAATTAGTGAGTGAAGGTGAGTTATGAAAATTCGATCTGTTGCAGTGAATAATCGAAAGAAAGAGTTTTCGGTAACCGTATACTCTGGAGCTATCTATAACTTTCCATACTCGGAGGCCGACCCACCGCCGTGTTCAGGAAATCCTATAAAAGAGGTAGTTGTGGATAAAGAGCTAGGTAGGGAGGCTATTACCTATAAGCTGAAATCTGGCGAAGAAGGTTCTATTCATATTGAACAGATTCTTGAATATAACGAGGATCCAAAATATATGGCGGAGCTTCTCACGTACAGGCTGACATTGGAGGCGCAGCAGTGTATCGAAAATAGCGCGTTAAGCAGGAGGCAAATTGCTAAGCGCCTGAAAACATCTGTACCGCAATTGTATCGATTACTGGATCCTGCCAATGCGAGTAAATCAATGAAACAGTTAGTTGCATTGCTTCATGTACTCAATTGTGATGTTGATCTGGTTGTTAAGAAGAGAGCAGTAGTTTAGCCCATATATAGCGGGGGTTTTTATGCCTATAATGTAGGCCGGCATAAAGCTTTGTTGTGAGACTGTAAATAAATCTGTGTAACTGTTTATCATACACTCCGAATAGGAGAGGATAAGCAGATGAAAAAAGAAGATTTACTCGCCATCGCCAAAGAGGCAGCCAAAAACATTAAAACTGAGCAT
>JALTLP010000044.1 GCA_027001895.1 Chromatiales bacterium
GGCTTATACCGATAGAATAATGACAAAAAATTTACTGGATGCGCACAGAGCGCCCGAACACTAAGTAAAAAAATATGAACAACACCATTGTTGATTTAATCCGCCATGGTGAACCGGTCGGTGGCAGTCTTTATCGCGGACATACAATTGATGACCCACTCAGTGATAAAGGCTGGCAGCAAATGCAACAGGCCATCGCTGGTTATACGCAGTGGCAACAAATTGTTAGCTCACCGATGGTACGTTGCGCAGCCTTTGCCGAGCAGCTTGCAGATAAAAATAATATCCCGTTTCAAATAGAAGATAATTTAAAAGAAGTCGGCTTTGGCTTATGGGAAGGCTTAACCCGGGAACAGGTAAAACAAAAAAATATTGAAGAATATAATAACTTCTACCGCGACCCGGTAAATTGTCGTGCTGAAGGATTTGAAGATTTAAATCATTTTATTAAAAGAGTAACGGATACTTACGAAACCGTTACAAAACAATTTTCAGGCCAGCATATACTGCTTGTTGCACATGCCGGCGTTATCCGCGCTATTCTTGCACATATTGTAGCTGCGCCAGCGGCTGGGCTTTATAATTTTAAAATACAAAATGCGGGGATCAGCCGAATAAATGCTTCGAGTAAAGAAATCGAATTTATGAACAGACCGTTTATTGAATAATTTCAGTCCGTACGGCAACAATACATAACGATAAGAGTGAGAAAGATACTAATAGCTTCTGTTTATAAACAGACTATGGCCAGATCAAGCCAGCCATAGTATATCTATAAAACATTATAATTTAATAGCAACTATAGTAATCAGAGCGCTTGCGAAGAATATTAAGTGCGTAACTTGCTTCGGAAAAACCACTTTGAGCAGACTGCAGCCACCAACGTTCAGCTTCACAGTAGTTTTTTGCACCATTATCTCCATTGGCATAAATGGTTCCCAGATTGAATTGTGCAACCGCATCGCCATTGGTTGCTGCCTTACGCCACCATTTCATCGCTTTTAAAATATTCTTTTCCACATGCGGCTGACCCATTGCGTACAATATACCAAGGTTATACTGTGAGTCCGCATTTCCCTGTAAGGCAGATATCATCCACCACTTCATCGCCTTTGCCATGTTAACGTCAACGCCATCACCTTTAGCATAGGCCACCGCCAGATTATGTTGCGCCCTGTCATCTCCAGCTAATGCTGCAAGTCGGTACCATTGATATGCCACACGAGCATTCCTTGCATATTCAACACCCATATCATGCAATACACCTAAATAATATTGTGATGCGCTGTGGCCATTTATCGCCAGTGGCTCAAATAATCGCAAAGCCAGGGCAAACTCCTGCTGAGTGTAAGCCTTTACCGCAGCATTAAACTGTTTGTTTTGGTCACGTGTTTTTGCGCTAATCTGAAAAATACCCATGCCTTTATTAATAGCATCTAATTCTGAATAACCAATTTTATTCAGGGTTTGCAGGGTAGATGCATAACTGGCTTGCTGCATAACAATAAGTGTTACGACCAGTAAAAACATAGCAAATTTTATAAGCTTTTTATCCTGGACAGAAATATTACGGTAATTTCGAACTTTTAGCTTACACTGCTGTGTTGTGCGCTGATCCCTTGTCGAGCTTCGGGATTGATCTTGTCGGCCTTGATACATGGCTTTAACCTCCAACGACTTATGTCGTGCATATGGAAACCTCTTACCTATATCTATCGACCCAAATTAGCAGGACTTTAAATTATTGATTTTTATTATAAAACAATGGGTTAATCGTTAATTATCATGCTGTGTCAGCTTCTTGACGGCTTAAATGGCTATTTTTATCTTGTTTCATGGTTATCATATATGCATTTAAGTGTTTGTTTATAAAATCTGTCAGCCTTGCATCACATTTTTTGCTGTGTAATAGCAAATATATAAATTCTGCAAACAAAAAAGGGGAGCTAAGAAGCTCCCCTTTTAATCAGAAACAATGCATTTTTATTTATAAAAATCAATCATTGCTTCCAGAGACTTAACTTTGATTTTATCTGCATTACCCGCCGAACCAAATGCTTCGTAACGTGCTTTACAGATTTCTTTCATTGCCGCTGTAGATTCTTTAAGGAATTTACGTGGATCAAAGTTAGATGCGTTTTCAGCTAAGTGCTTACGAATAGAACCGGTAGAAGCCATACGTAAGTCAGTATCGATGTTAACTTTACGTACACCGTTTTTAATGCCTTCAACGATTTCTTCAACAGGAACACCGTAAGTTTGCCCCATATCACCACCGTAAGAGTTAATGATTTTTAACCAGTCCTGTGGCACAGAAGAAGAACCGTGCATAACCAGATGCGTATTAGGTAATTTTTCGTGGATCTCCTTAATACGATCAATACGTAAAATTTCACCCGTTGGTTCCTGGGTAAATTTGTAAGCACCGTGTGAAGTACCAATAGCAATCGCAAGTGCATCAACACCAGTTTTCTCAACAAAGTCAGCCGCTTCATCAACACCCGTTAACAGTTGATCCATATCGAGCTTGCCTTCTGCACCATGGCCGTCTTCTTCACCCATTTCGCCGGTTTCCAAAGAACCCAGGCAACCAAGTTCACCTTCAACAGATACACCGCCCGCATGAGCCATTTTCACGACTTCTTTGGTAACATCAACATTGTATTCAAAAGATGAAGGGGTTTTCATATCGGCCATTAAAGAACCGTCCATCATCACAGATGAAAAACCGGACTGAATTGAGCGCAGACAGACGGCTGGCTCTGAACCGTGATCCTGGTGCATAACAACAGGAATGTGTGGATACATTTCAATCGCTGCTGAAATTAAATGACGCAGGAAGGGTTCGCCCGCATAAGAACGTGCACCTGCAGAACCCTGCATAATAACCGGGCTGTTAGTTTCATCAGCCGCCTGCATGATTGCATGAACCTGTTCCATGTTGTTTACATTAAATGCTGGCATGCCATAGTCATTTTCAGCTGCATGGTCCAGTAATTGTCGTAGAGAAATAAGGGCCATGTTAGACCTCCTTTCGTTTGATTTTAAAAATAATTGTTATTAAAACTTTTTTATTACAACTTAATTATTGTTGTGATTAATTTCGTCCGGGTTGATGGACTGTTCCAGCTCGCCACCAACTCGTACTATATTCATTGCATTGGTGCCGCCACCGACACCCATCAGGTCACCCCGTGTAATAATAACCAGGTCGCCTTCACGCACCGCGCCACGCCGTAATAATTCATCAATGGCTTCCCGACTAATCGCCGCACGGTCTTCTTCAACCGCTTCAAAGCTGACCGGGTAAACGCCGCGATACAAAGTAACTTTACGGCGTGTTTCAACAATGCTGGTTAAAGCATAAATAGGGATACCAGAACTGATACGTGACATCCATAATGTTGTAGAACCCGATTCAGTTAGTGACGCAATCGCCTTAACACCCAGGTGGTTTGCAGTATACATGGTTGCCATGGCAATCGCTTCGTCGATACGTTTAAAGACGGTATTAATCCGGTGATCAGAGCGGGTCACTTCACGTGATTTTTCAGCCTCAACACAAACACGATCCATTGCTTCAATCGCCTTGTCCGGGTATTTGCCGGCAGCAGTTTCGGCCGATAACATCACCGCATCCGTACCATCAAGTACTGCATTGGCTACGTCAAACACTTCGGCACGGGTCGGAATCTGGTTTTCAATCATCGACTCCATCATCTGGGTTGCAGTAATAACAACTCGGTTCATGGTGCGACTTAACTGGATTAAACGTTTTTGAACAGGGGGTAAGGCCGCATCACCAATTTCAACACCTAAATCACCACGGGCAATCATGATAACGTCTGTTGCTTCGATAATTTCTTCGATGTTATCCATCGCATCAGCACGTTCTATTTTTGCTACAATATGCGCATAACCACCGGCTGCATGCATAAGCTCTCGTGCTTCATTAACATCAGCAGCTGTACGCGGAAAAGAAATTGCCAGATAATCGGCTTTCATTTTTGCAGCAAGCTTGATGTCTTCTTTATCTTTTTCGGTTAACGCCGCGGCAGATAAACCGCCTCCCTGCTTGTTAACACCTTTGCGGTCAGACAGGTCACCGCCTACTACAACACGGCAATTAATTTTAGAACCTTCAACGGAATCAACCCAAAGTACGACACGTCCATCATCCAGCAGCAGGGTATCGCCACGTTTGACATCTTCAGCTAATTTTTTGTAACTGCAACCAACAACCTCTGTGGTACCTGCATTTACATCAAGATCCATATCCAGGGTGAAGTTAGCCCCTTCTTCAAGAAAGACCTTGCCATCTTTAAATTTTTCAATACGAATTTTAGGCCCTTGCAGATCGCACAAGACACCGACCTGACGACCATGTGCTCGGGCACGATTACGGATATGTTCTACTGTTTCAAGATGTTCTTCCGCACTACCATGAGAGAAATTTACTCGAACAACGTCAACCCCTGCTTCGATGATTTTGTCCATCATCTTGGCATCTTTCGTAGCCGGCCCCAGGGTCGCAATTATTTTTGTTCTTCTCATATAATGTGTTTAATTCTCTCTAATCTGTATATTGGTTTTATTTAATGGCTTACCTGGCGCGTTCTTCGAGTATTTCTACAGCAGGTAATTTTTTACCTTCCAGAAATTCAAGGAAAGCACCACCACCGGTTGAAATGTAAGAAACTTTGTCAGCAATATCGTATTTATCTACAGCAGCTAATGTATCACCACCACCAGCGATTGAAAACGCAGATGATTCGGCAATCGCCATTGAAATAGCTTTAGTACCTTCACCAAACTGGTCAAATTCGAAAACACCTACCGGGCCATTCCATACGATAGTACCGGCATTTTTCAGTACATCGGCAAGAGCTGCTGCACTGTCAGGGCCAATATCAAAAATCATATCGTCATCAGCAACTTCATCCACTTTCTTTAAGGTTGCTTCGGCTGTTTCGGCAAATTCTTTCGCACATACCACGTCAGTTGGAACCGGGATAGAACCACCTTTGGCTTCTGCTGCCGCTTTTAAGTCTTTAGCTGTTTGTACCAAATCTTCTTCGTAAAGTGATTTACCAACATTATGACCATCTGCAGCAATAAAAGTATTGGCAATACCACCACCCACAATCAGTTGGTCAACAATTTTAGATAAAGATTCCAAAACGGTTAACTTGGTTGATACTTTAGAACCACCTACAATTGCAACCATTGGACGAGCCGGATTATCCAGCGCTTTACCCAGTGCTTCAAGTTCACCGGCAAGTAACGGGCCCGCACAAGCAATGGGTGCAAACTTGGCAACACCGTGTGTGGATGCCTGTGCACGGTGGGCTGTACCAAAGGCATCCATTACGTATACATCGCAAAGTGCGGCATAGGCTTTTGACAGGTCGTCGTCATTTTTCTTTTCGCCGGCATTAAAGCGAACGTTTTCAAGCACAACAACATCACCATTTTCCAATGATGGAGCATTGTCTAAATAATCCGTGATCAGTTTAACTTCTTTACCTAAAGAATCAGTTAAGTAGTTAACAACCGGTTGCATGGAAAATTCTGCTGCTGGCTCACCTTCTGTTGGACGACCCAGGTGAGACATTAACATTACTTTTGCACCAGCATCGATACAGTGCTTAATAGTTGGTAACGATGCTTCGATACGCTTGGCGCTTGAAACCTTGCCGTCTTTAACAGGTACGTTTAAATCCTGGCGAATAAGAACACGCTTACCAGCAAGGTCGAGATCAGTCATCTTGATTACAGACATGAATTGCTCCTAAATTCTTTATAAATATGTATATTCAATTTTAAAAACTGTTTGTTAAAGCATTTTTACGCTAAAACGACTTAACAAAAAATTTTTATTTTTGTTGGATTAAAGCCCGATCCAAATTGATCGGACTTTATTCCAGATTTTATACAAGTAAATAGCGTTTTTAATAACTCTATCTACTAAAACTAATTAAGAGAGATTTTGTTTGCTGGGTAGGCGCGGTTTGAGTTTAATTGCGCAGCGTACAATAAGTACGTGAGCAAATTAAACTTGAGCCGCAACACCCCCAGCGGACAAAAGATCCTTAATTAGCAGCTACGTGTTGTACGAACCGCATCATGTTACAAGTATAACCATACTCGTTATCGTACCATGACACTAACTTAACGAATGTACCGTCAAGTGCAATACCTGCTTCTGCGTCAAAGATTGAAGAGAAGCCCACACCACGGAAGTCCGTTGATACAACTTTTTCGTCTGTGTAACCCAATGTTTTAGAAATGTCGCCATTTTCAGATGCGTCTTTCATTGCTGCACAGATGTCTTCGTATGAAGCTTCTTTGTTTAACTCTACAGTTAAGTCAACAACTGACACATCAGAAGTAGGTACACGGAAAGCCATACCGGTTAATTTACCGTTAAGCTCTGGTAATACAACACCTACTGCTTTAGCTGCACCCGTAGATGAAGGGATGATGTTTTCCAGGATACCACGACCACCACGCCAGTCTTTCATTGAAGGACCGTCTACTGTTTTTTGAGTTGCAGTTGCAGCGTGAACGGTAGTCATAAGACCACGTTTGATGCCCCACTTGTCGTTAATAACTTTAGCCATAGGCGCTAAACAGTTAGTTGTACAAGATGCGGCTGAAACGATTTTTTGACCGGCGTATTCTGTGTGGTTAACACCGTATACGAACATTGGCGTACCGTCTTTAGAAGGTGCAGATTGAACAACTTTACCTGCGCCAGCATCAATGTGCTTCTGGCAGCTTTCTTCAGTCAGGAAGAAACCAGTACAATCGATAACGATGTCGGCTTTAACGTCGCCCCACTTAAGGTCGGCTGGATCACGTTCTGCAGTTAAACGGATTTCTTTACCGTCAACAATCATTGCGCCTTCTTTGTGAGACACTTCACCACCAAAACGGCCGTGAACTGAATCGTACTTAAGCATGTAAGCCAGGTAGTCTGCGTCTAACAAGTCGTTAATACCAACGATTTCAATATCGCTGAATTCATTATAAACAGCACGGAATACCATGCGACCAATACGGCCAAAACCGTTAATACCTACTTTAATAGTCATTATTATTTCCCCTTAAAGGTTTTAAAAAATTCAATTACAAAACAGATTCAACAGCTTTCACTACGTTTTCTACAGTGAAGCCAAATTCTTTAAACAGTTCGCCTGCTGGCGCTGATTCACCAAAGGTTGTCATGCCTACAACCTTGTCTGCATACTTGTACCATGCATCTGGAATGGCGGCTTCAACCGCAACGGTTGGAACACCTTTTGGTAAAACAGAAGAACGGTAAGCATCGTCCTGAGATTCAAATGCATCAACCGATGGCATAGAAACAACACGAACATTTTTACCGCTTAACGCTTCGGCAGCACCTGTTGCTAATGCAACTTCAGAACCGGTCGCAATAATGATTGCATCCGGTGTGCCTGTACAATCTTTAAGAATGTAACCACCCCTGGCGATATCTGCAATTTGTGCATCAGTACGTTCGTTATGTGGTAAACCCTGACGTGAGAAGATCAGGCAAGATGGGCCGTCTTT
>JALTLP010000045.1 GCA_027001895.1 Chromatiales bacterium
TCTAAAACAGACGTGGACATGGCTTATGCAATGGGTAAAGCGGCTGTTCAGTTTGCTGTACAGGGTCATAATTCTGTTATGCCTACCGTTGACCGTATCTCGAACAAGCCATTTAAGTGGAAAGTAGGCATGGCTGACCTGAGCAAGGTTGCTAACGTAGAAAAGATGATGCCAGAAAACTTTATATCTAAAGATGGTTTCGGTATCACCAAAGCCTGCCGCACTTACATGGAACCTTTAATTAAAGGTGAAGACTACCCTCCATATAAAGATGGTATGCCTAAATATGTTCGTATTAAAGGCGTAGCTGTACCTAAGAAGTTAAAAGGTACGTTTGAAATCTAGTTTCAAAATATCATTGCGAGCATAATTAAAAACTATTTTTAATTTATATGCGGCAAGCTTAAAACCGGCCTGGCAGTAAAGACAGGCCGGTTTTTTTATGTGTAAAATTAATAAAAACATTTCAATTTTAAGTAAAAAGCGTAGACTGATATTTAAAACACAGCTAAGGGAAAACAATGATACTGGACAATATCGAAAACCTGCCACAATACTTTTGCCTTAACGAATACTTTGGAAAAGTTCACGATTTTATTCAGCACAATAATCTGCATGAGTTATCCGTTGGTAAATATGCAATAGACGATGAAAATGTATTTGCCATTGTGGCCAGAGAGAAAGGTCGCAGCAAGAAAGATGCGCTACTGGAAACGCACGAGAATTATATTGATATTCAGCTTGTGCTCGACGGGGTTGATGAAATGGGCTGGAGCCCGAAAGCAGAATGTAAAAATATTAAAATGCAATACGATGCAGGAAAAGACGTGCAGTTATATTCAGACGAACCGAACTGCTGGATAAAAACAACTCCCGGTAAGTTTATTATATTTTTGCCGGAAGATGCGCATATGCCGATGGTGTCGGATAAAGTGCTGCACAAAATTATTTTTAAAGTAAAAGTTAGCCAGCAAGATGTATAAATCAAACAAGCCCATTGGTTTCTGGTCGGCCGTATCCATGGGGATTGGCGCCATGGTCGGGGCTGGTATATTTGCACTGCTCGGTGAAGCGAGCTTAATTACCGGTAGTGCTGTTTATATATCATTTATTATTGGTGGCGTTATAGCCTTGTTCAGTGGTTATTCGCTTGGCAAGTTAGGTGCGCGCTTTCCGGCAGCCGGGGGTATTGTTGAATACCTGACACGTGCCTATGGAGTGGGCACGTTTACCGGAAGCATGAGTATTATGTTGTACTTTGCCGCGGTAGTATCGTTAAGTCTTATTGCAAAGGCTTTTGGCAATTACGCGGTTAGTTTGTTTTCTTTTTCCAGAGAGCAGTCCTTAGTATGGACGTACATTTTCAGTGTTTCTATTGTCATTGTATTTGTTGTTATTAATCTTAAAGGTGCAAAAGATGTCGCCATCTGGGAAAGGCTGACGGTTGCGATTAAATTTTCAGTCTTAAGTCTGCTGGCTTTTGCAGGCATCTTATATCTTGACCCGGTTTTGCTTTCGCCGGATAAATATCCACCCGGCAAAGATATATTTTTTAGTCTGGCGATCACCTTTTTTGCCTTTGAGGGTTTCAGGGTTATCACCAATACGGCTGAAGATATGCCGGACCCGGCTAAAACCTTACCACGCGCAATGATAACCGCAATCTTACTGGTCATGGTGTTATACGTGGCGGTAGCATTTGCGGTGTTTGGTAACCTGCCAACCGAAAAGGTGATTGCTGCAAAAGATTTTGCTTTGGCAGAAGCTGCATTGCCTATATTTGGCCAGACGGGCTTTGTTATTGTTGCAATAAC
>JALTLP010000046.1 GCA_027001895.1 Chromatiales bacterium
CAGCGCGAATTTTAGGGGAGACTATGAGGGAACAGGCGTTAGCCTGCTTGCCTTGGGGGAAATGGTTTTGGTGACTTTTGCCTTAACAAAAGTCACTCGCCGGCGGGCGCGAAAGCCCGCATATAATGACAGCCCTCAGCTGCATAGCAGCGGGCGAAATGCCCTTGATATAAAATTAAGATAACCTTGTAACACCACCCCTGCCATCTTGATATATAAAAAATCCTCGGTTACTATTGCTGTAATACCAACGAAGTAAACATTAACTAACAAAAAAATTATGAGCTTAACAACCGACCAGGCAAAGAACATTGCGCACGTACTGAATACCTCGCTGCCTTATATTCAGCGATTTCAGAATAAAACCATGGTGATCAAGTACGGCGGAAACGCGATGACGGACGAGTTACTCAAACAGTCCTTTGCGCGCGATATTGTTTTAATGAAACTGGTGGGGATGAACCCGGTGGTGGTGCACGGCGGTGGCCCACAAATTGGTCAACTATTGGAAAAAATTGGCAAAGACAGTCAGTTTGTAAATGGTATGCGCGTGACTGACAGTGAGACCATGGATGTGGTTGAAATGGTGCTGGGTGGCCTGGTTAATAAAGAAATTGTTTCTATGATTAACAGGCATGGTGGTAAGGCAGTAGGCTTAACCGGTAAAGACGGTGGTTTGATCCATGCTAAAAAAATAAAGTTCGATCAAAAAAATACAGAAATGAATGCATCAGAAATTGTTGATATCGGTCATGTTGGTGTTGTCGACAGTATTGATGTGTCGATTGTACAAATGCTCGACAAGGCCGATTTTATTCCGGTGATTGCCCCGGTGGGGGTGGGTGATGATGGCCAGTCTTATAATATAAATGCGGATCTGGTAGCCGGTAAACTTGCCGAAGCCTTACAGGCAGAAAAACTTATTTTATTAACCAATACAGCCGGTGTACTGGATAATGCCGGAAAACTGCTTACCGGTTTAAAGGCTCAACAAGTACAGGCGCTTATCGAGGACGGTACGATTCATGGCGGTATGTTGCCAAAAATAAACTGTGCGCTTGATGCTGTACGCTCGGGTGTAAAAACGGCACAAATTATTGATGGACGTGTTGAACATGCGGTGTTGTTGGAGTTATTAACCGATGAAGGTGTGGGTACTTTAATCAAGGGTTAGGTTTAAATAACGGATTGGAGAGTAACAATGAGCAGCCAGAAGCAGGAAAAAATTTCACGTCGCCAGCAAATTCTTGAAGCGTTGGCATTGCAACTTGAGCAAAGCCCGGGTGAGCGAATTACCACGGCCGGGCTTGCAAAAGCGGTGGGTGTATCAGAAGCGGCGTTATATCGCCATTTTCCCAGTAAAGCGAAAATGTTTGAAGGCCTGATCGAATTTATCGAAGAGTCGGTGTTTGGTTTAATCAATCGTATATTAAGTGAAGAAAAGTCTTCGGTTATTCGTTGTGAACAGATTTTAAAATTGTTACTTACCTTTGCTGAAAAAAATGCCGGTATGTCACGGCTGTTAACCGGTGAAGCTTTAACCGGTGAAACCGAACGCTTACGTTTACGAATCAGCAAATTTTTTGAACGCTTTGAAACACAGTTAAAACAGGTGCTGCGTGAAGGCGAATTGAATGCCGAGTTTCAGCTCGAAATTTCAGTGCAGGCACTGGCAAATATGATGATGGTGCTGGTCGAAGGGCATATCAGTCAGTACGTTCGTAGCAGTTTTAAATGTTCACCACTGCAACACTGGTCTGAGCATTGGCGTGTGGTTGCAAGTACGCTCGTAAAATAAATATTGCCCGTAGGTAATCTTTGTTAACGGGGTCTAATTGATTTTAGTTCTTTAAAACGTTTCATATCGCGATCATATTTCTGGTGGATGGCGAGTTTTTCCTGTTTCTTGTTTTCTATAAACTTGTCTATCTCTGCTATTTTTGCCTTGGTTTTATTTATATCATCAAGAATGGTTTGTGGCACCTTCTGACTTTTGCGTTCGAAGTTACCAGCGCGCTGGGTGTATTTGTCGAGAATTTTCTGTTGCTTGTTACGGTTGCTTCTGGAAATTTTTACAATGGCTTCTATCGCGGTAATCTTGGCATCACGACTTATAATCATGTCATCGGTTGATGTATAGGTGTTGAGCAGGATTCGGTCCTGTCGGCGTTTTTCTTCTTTTTTGCGTTTTTTCTCGGCTGCAATTTTAGCCAGTTTGGCATCCTGTGCTTTTTGTTCTGGTGTTTTTTCTGCTGGTATTACTCTAATAACCTGCCCCTGGGAATTCAGAATCTGAATTTCTCGATTGGAGTATTTCTTGGGGACAGTAAAGCTGCATTCACGAACGCCTTTATCATTTTTCCAGCATTTTATTGCGGCGCTTGCCATGCTCGGAAGATTGAACAGTAAAAGAAGGCTGATAATGAGTTTTACGGATAATTTATACATATTTTTCTGGATGCTTTACACTTAAATATATGCTGTTGGACTATCTTATATTACTTTTAGTTTCATTTCTTGCTAATGTCTTTTCTGCCTTTGTTGGCGGTGGTGCCGGCTTATTACAATTACCGGTGTTATTGTTTCTAGGCCTGCCTTTTAGTATCGCGCTGGCTACCCACAAAATTGCCACTGTTGCCCTTGGTATCGGGGCGACACTGCGTCATTTACGTGAACGCAACCTCGATTTGCGTTTTTCCCTCATCATACTGGCTTTCGGATTGCCGGGAGTTATTCTGGGTGCCACTATTATCCTGGCTATACCGGGAAAGTCAGCTGTATTCGCTTTGGGTGTCCTTACTATCGGCCTGGGCGTTTATTCCTGGTTTAGCCCGACACTTGGCCAGAAGCAGACAGCCAAAAACCGAAATATCTATGGTTATTTAATCGGCGGATGCATCCTTTTCTTTACAGGTATTTTAAATGGATCACTGACCTCGGGAACAGGGCTGTTCGTCACACTTTGGCTAGTTTACTGGTTTGGGCTGGACTATAAGTCGGCTGTGGCCTATACACTTGTGCTGGTGGGCTTATTCTGGAACGCCAGCGGCGCACTGACACTGGCGTTACAGACCGAGGTGCGCTGGGACTGGTTACCGGTACTGTTGCTGGCTTCGGTGGCGGGCGGCTACGTAGGAGCCCACCTGTCGATTATCAAGACCAACAAACTGATTAAACGGGCATTTGAGGTAGTTACTATTCTGGTTGGCGTACGGCTGATACTCGGGGTTATTTAGGGAGGGTTTAGCTGGCTTGCTGACGTGACTTGAGCAGGTTGTCGAGGGGTTCAGGTCGATGTATTCCGAAACCCTGAACAAAATCCACTCCCATGTTTTGCATCGCCTGGTGGATTTCACTGTTTTCAACATATTCGGCTATTGTTTTCAGCCCCATGACGTGGCCAACCTGATTGATCGCTTCCACCATGGAAGCGTCAGCCGCATCGGATAAAACGTCCTTGATAAAGCTGCCGTCAATTTTGAGATAGTCAACGCTTAAGTTTTTGAGGTAGGCAAATGAGCTCAGTCCACTGCCAAAATCATCGAGTGAGAACTTGCAACCGAGTTGTTTGAGTTCAGATATAAGCCGTGATGCGTTTTCCAGGTTGGCAATGGCGGTTGTTTCGGTTATTTCAAAACACAGTTGCCGGGCATCAATGCCTGAATCTTTTATGCCAGATGTCAGGTAGTGGGTAAAATCCTGTGAGTTAATGGATTGCCCGGACAGATTAATAGCAAAAACATCATCCTGTAACAGCTTCCTGTTTAAGCGGAGATAATCCAATACTTCATTGACAACCCATTTATCAACCTGCTGGATTAACTGAAAACGTTCTGCTGCGGTGATAAATTTAAAGGGCGGAATAAGTTGCTGGTCTTTACCTATCATACGGATTAAAAGTTCGTGATAGTGGGTTCTGCTGTTGGACGTAGCGGGCATTATTTTCTGGAAATACAGAATAAAACGGTTTTCTTCTATTGCCTGTGATAATTCCGAAGCAAGCTGCATTTCATCCTGGCGAATACTGTGCTCCTTGTCATCAGCAACATGCATGTGCACATGATTGCGACCTTTTTCTTTGGCAATGTAACAGGCCAAATCGGCTGCGCTGAGTGCTTCGGAAATGCTGCTTTCACTGCTGATTGGAACCACGCCAATACTTACGGTTATCTCGAATTGCTTACCTTCCCATTCAAACTGGAAATCGCTGATATGTTTACGAAGATTGTCGGCAATAACTTCTGCACGATTTAAGTCGCAGTTAGATAACAGTAAACCAAATTCATCACCACCGAGTCGTGCGAGGGTATCGGTGTCGCGTACCTTGCTTTTAAGTGTAGTGGTTAATTGTTTTAACAGTTCGTCACCGGCCAGGTGACCACAGGTATCATTAACAATCTTAAACTGATCAAGATCCATGTAAAGCAGAGCATGTTTGCGGTTTTCGGAAACCGCTGTTTCAATGGCTTCTTTTATACTGTCATCAAACACAGAACGATTGACCAGCCCGGTTAAAGAGTCATGCCTTGCCTGGTAAGCCATTTGCTTGGCAAGTTGCCGGGCCTGGCTGACATCGTGGAATACCAGGATAACACCAATGATTTCACCGTCACTGTCGCGTATCGGCGCAGCGCTGTCTTCAATTGCATACTCGTGGCCGTCACGCCTTACCAGAATGGTGTGGTTAACCATACTGGTGATTTCCTTGTTTTGCAGGCATTTTTTTACCGGGCTGGGTAACGGCTGGCCGGACAGTTCGTTTTTAATATTAAAGACTTTTTCAAGCTCAAGCCCCAGAGCTTCGTTATGTGTCCAGCCCGTTAACTGTTCGGCAACCGGGTTTAGCAGGGTAATCCGACCTCGGGTATCGGTGGTGATAACACCATCGCCGATGGAATTTAAAGTCACCAGCAGGCGTTCTTTTTCATCCGTTAATGCACGTTCAGAGGTTTGCAGTTTTTCAACGTGTTTACGAATGGAAGCTGTCATTGAATTAAAATTATCTGCAAGCTGGCCGATTTCGTCGTTTGTTCTTTTTTGTACGTTACTGCTATAGTCTCCATCGGCAACCTTGCGAGTGGCATCAACCAGCAGAAAAACATGCCGGGTTAACAGGTAACCGGCAATACTGAGTAATATAATGGTTAATATAATTTCTGAGGACGCAATCAGAATACCCTGGTTTAATAAATCAGAACGGGCGCTTATCATTTTTTCCAGAGATACACCAAAGCGTACCTGCCCCACGTTCAGCTCACCGAGTTTAAGCGGGGCGCTTGTATCAAATATTTTGTCAGTTAATGCGGACTCAAGTGATTTATCAAGTTCTGGTGGAGGAATATTTTTTGCCAGCCCTACGCTGGCATAGACAGCCCCATTTTCATCAAGAACGGTAATATAACGTAAGTCAGACTGCCCCTCTTTAACCAGCTTTTTTAGTATTTCCTGCATGGAGGCATAGTCGCGCTCAAACATATACAGGCTGAGTGCACCATCCAGTAATGGCGTAACATCTTCAACCAGAGTTTCGGCATGATAGGTGATGGCATTATTCATCAACCGCATACTGTTACCGACCAGCAGGCCGAGCATGGTCAGCTCAACAAGTATGCTAATAAGGATAAGTTTTATACGTAAAGATAAATTTGAAAAAACGTTCATGCTTTGTAGTTATCGCCCTGTTTATTTTTTTCGTAAAAAAATCTGTATATACGGGTCGAGTTTTTTCTTTTCCTGATCGCTTATCGGGTCAAAATATCTGAAACCCGTTTTTTTCATATAGAGTTTTCCCGCTGCCGTGTTGTGAAATTCCAATAAGGCTATTTTTATTCTTTGCAAATCCTGATCGGTTACCTGTTTTGCCGCCATTACCTGAAAGCCGATTGATAATGGTGATTTGCCGATAACCCGCATTTTTCGGGTGTTTTGTTTATTTTTAAGGCCTATCTTGTGCCACAGTAATGTCCCCGTTACTGAAGCGTCACTTTCTCCACGTAGAGGTGCATACATTGCATTGTTGTGGGTTTTGGTAAACCGAAAGGTAATATTTTTTTTATCATGCAAACCGAGTTTGGCCAGTTGTCTTTCAACCATCTGGGTAATAATCGCGGTGCGGCCAACCAGGGTAATGGTTTTACCTTTTAAGTCTTCCAGTTTGTAAATATTGGATGCTTTACTGGTTAAATAAATACCCTGAACTTCGTGCATGGTATGTGCCAGTGGTCGGTAGCCATCGCGTACTTCAGCAAGTCGACCAAGGTGTGGGGCTGTCATAATAAAGTCATAGGCTGACTTACGGGTTCGACCGACAAATTTTTTAAAATTGGGTGCAGTAACCAGGGTTACCTTTTTGCCAAGGGTTCGTTCAAACAGGTTTTTTAAATCAGTGTGAAATTTAACGAGCTGACCAGGACTGACATAGGGGAAGATACCCAGTTTTATTGATCTGGTGGGTTGCTCTGTTGCGATACAACTGGCAGAAAATAAATACCCAAAAGTAATAACTACAAATGAATATCGTATATATTTTTTTTTAACAGATCCAAGCATTTTTTTTGGAACATCCTGATTGCACTTCTCAGTCCATGAGCTTGTTATATAGAATCCATCTGTTTGATCATAGTGGAAAAATCTGGAAAAAGGGCTGTTTCTCCATATTTATTCCTAATTTAAGTCCACCTGTTTTACTCGGGTTTGTAAACAGTATATAAAATCCGCTTTACTTAATGAAAAGTATATTACAGCAAACCAGCATAGTAACTAAAACATGGGAATGTTATACAACAGTATTGCAAATTGAGATATTTATGTTGGATAGATTTAATAAACTATACAAAACATGCATAATATTTTAATTTTGGGGGTCGACACACTTGTAAACAAAAAATGTTTGTATGCCATTTTTAACAGGCGATGCGGCCACAACCGTGTCGCCGTTTAAATCAGGTGCAGCATTGCGGGCGAGTCTCTGTAATTCTTTTTCAACCGTTTTTTTATTTCGTTTAATACCGGCAATTTCTGCTTTAACTGAAACGGTTGTTTTTCCTTTTTTGGTGCAGCTATTTATTTCATAGGGTTCAAGCACCCGAACTTTTTCACCAAGCCCGGATAACGGTGCCCAGGTACAGGCTGTTGTAAATAATATTGATGAAAGTAAACTAAAAGAAAGCTGTTTTTTCATAATAAATTTTTCCATACTTAAAATTAAAAGCATATAGAAAAATTTTTACTATAAAAAGCGATCAGTTCAAATTTAATTGTTTAATGTCATTCCAGTCAGAATCAGTGGCTTTTTCAACAGGATTAAGTTTTAAATCTTGCAGAATTTTTTTGCCGGCTGCTGTGGTTGCAAGTTTAACAAGTGCCTGTTGTACTTTTAATACCACCTGCTGTGGCACTCGTGGGTGGGCAGCAAAGGCGTGGGGTGTATAGCCTTTTGTCGTGTACAGGATTGTTAGTTTTGAACGTATAGTGGGTTTTAATGCATTAAATGTACGTAATACACCACCACCGGCCGGGAAATCGCCCAACGCGACATGGTAATAAACACTGTCGTGCGACCCTACG
>JALTLP010000047.1 GCA_027001895.1 Chromatiales bacterium
TATTGCCACCCTGTTCAATGGCTTTTGATAAACAGGTTTCGGTTACTTTAAAAATATCTTTAAAAAGACTGTCCTGATTGATATGCGGTTCATATAAACCTGCACTGGCCGTAAAACTGAAATTTTCGGTTGTTAATTTGCGGGTTGGTATTTCATCAACAATACGTTGTGCAAGTGAACGGGCTTTATCAAGCCGGGTATGATTTAAAAATAACGCAAATTTGGCAAGACCCACACGAGCGGCCATGTCTTCTTTGCGCACATGTTGTTGTAAGCATTCACCTATGGTTTGAATTATTTCATCGGCAACCTGTTTGCCATGTTTTATAAACAGTTTATTGAAGTTATCAATATCTATACGTAAAAAGCAGCAATGACCCTTGTGGCGGATTAAGGAAGATAATTGTTCATCGGCTGCTTTTTCAAAATAACGCTGACTGCCGAGGCCGGTCAGTTCATCAACGGTCGCCTGCTTTTCAAGTTTTTCAGCCGTTTCTGATAGTTTTTTCGAGGTCGCTTCAAATCTGATATATGCTTGCGCACGTGCCTGAAGCTGGGCCTTGTCAAACGGTTTGGCAATAAAATCATTGGCACCTTTATCAAGCGCTTCCATTTTTGCTTCATCGTCATCTTCTTTCCCGGTAATAATAATAACGGGTAAATCGGCAAGGTTTACCGAATCGGAGGTGCGAATACGTTCCAGTAAACCGTAACCATCGAGATAGGGCATTGATAAATCGGTAAAGACAATTTGTATGTCTTCGTGGTGTTGTAACAGCGACCAGGCATCTTCACCGTGTTCGGCTTCGATAACTTCATATTTGGGGGATAATATTTTGCCGATTGCCCGCCGCATTACACGAGAGTCGTCGACGGCAAGTACTTTGGCCTTTGTTGTGTTTTTGTCAGCCATATTTGCTGTCTAATTTTTCTTTTCTTGTTTTAACTGAACCAAGCCGGGTTTTACTGTCATACCGGTTAGCGAATATAATGCATATTTATTACACAAACAGGGCACAGTACCCTATTACCTATTTTTAGCAGGAATCTCAGGATGTTCAAGAATTATTTGTTATACCCCGTTGTTTTTATAACACTTTTACTCGTGCATATTGGAGGCAGTTTTGCTGCCACTGTACTTGAAACAGAGTATTACAAGTTTTACAGGATAAAGGGTAGCTATGAAGATGTGCGGGTGGATCTTGACTATGCGATTACCGGGCAGGGCATTAAGGTGAATGGTGTTTCGCATATCAGCGATATGCTTAATCGCACCGGCAAGGATATTGGCCGGACCCGTAAGGTTTACGATCATGCTGAGGCCATTCAGTTCTGCAGCGCGACCCTGTCGCGTAATATGATGGAAGCGGATCCACTGAACATTGTATTTTGTCCCTATATTATTTTTATTTACAGTTTACCGGGTGAAAAGAACACGGTTTACATGGGGTACCGTAAACCACCACACTTAAACACACAAAAATCTAAAAAGGCGGTTGCCGACGTGGTTAAAACCTATGAAGACATTATTGCCGATGCACAATAGATATAGAATTAATAAAGTTCGTTTTATAGCGGTTGTACTTTGCGTTGTTTTTAGTAGCCAGGTGTTTGCTACACATGATACCGAGAAACGCCTGCGCCTTGCCCGTTCGCGCACGATTACTCCTGCACAAATCCAGATGTTATCTTTGGATCAGTCGGTTGATGTTCGTGAGGCATTGGCACAGAATCGCCGCTTAAAACCGGATGATTTACACAACCTTGCCCAGGATAGCAGTGAACAGGTACGTATTGCGGTGG
>JALTLP010000048.1 GCA_027001895.1 Chromatiales bacterium
CGCGGTAATACCATTCCCATGCTTCAGGATTAATGGGTTCGCCTACGGTACCAAGTAGTCGCAAACTTTTACGACTTGTTTTTGTCACGGGGTCGTTGCCTTCACGCATTAAGGCGCGGATAGCCGTAGGTGCAGTATAAAAAACATTTACCTGGTGTTTGTCGACCGTTTCCCAGAAGCGTGAAGCTGTTGGGTAGTTGGGGATGCCTTCAAAAGAAATAGTTGTACCACCAATGGCCAACGGCCCATAGACAAGATAGCTATGGCCGGTTACCCAGCCAACATCTGCGGTACACCAGAAAACATCACCTTCGTGCAAATCGAAGGTATATTTTGTTGTAATCGCAGCGTAGAGAATATAACCGCCAGTGGTATGCAGTACGCCTTTCGGTTTACCGGTTGAGCCTGAGGTGTAAAGAATAAACAGTGGATCTTCGGCATTCATTTTTTCTGCCGGGCAATCGTCTGATGCATCAGCCATTATTTCGTGATACCAGACATCAATCTCGCTGTTCCAGTTTATGTCACCACCAGTACGTTTAATGGTTAACACGGTATGTACATTCGGGCATTGTTCAATGGCTTTATCGGTATTGGCTTTAAGCGGGATTTTTTTGCTGCCGCGCACTCCTTCGTCAGCGGTTATAACAACCCGGCAATCGGAATCGAGAATTCTGTCTTTAAGTGATTCAGGTGAGAAACCACCAAAAACTACCGAATGTACTGCGCCTATTCGTGTGCAGGCCAGCATTGCATAAGCCGCCTCTGGAATCATTGGCATGTAAATGCAGACACGGTCGCCTTTTTTGACACCGCGCGCTTTAAGCACATTTGCAAATTTGCTTACTTGCTGATGCAGTTCCCTGTAGGTGATTTTTTTATCTTCTGTGGGGTCATCGCCTTCCCAGATAATGGCAACCTGGTCGGCACGTTTTTCCAAATGGCGGTCGATACAATTGTAACTGACATTGAGTGTTGCACCTTCAAACCAGCGAATAATGCCTTTATTGTAGTCCCACTCCAGTACTTTATCCCAGGGCGAGAACCAGTCTATAAAGTTTGTTGCCTGTTCAGCCCAGAATTTTTCAGGCTCTTTGACAGACATCTGGTACATCTCATTGTATTGCGACTCGGTAATATGTGTATGCGCAGCAAAATCTTTTTTAATGGGATATATTTTTGACTCTGACATGGGTAACTCCTTCAGGATATATTTTTATAGTTAACGGTTTATCGGGTCAGTATTGTTAACCGTCATTATTTTATAAATGTATTATTGTTATTTGTTACACATTAAAATTTTTATTCAAGGATTTAATTTTCGGTAGTGGCTATCCAAAATATTAATATAACGTTGTAATTCAGCTTCAAAGTCAGCTTGCAAACCTTTAAAAGCGCAGCCTATACGCTGTCCGGCATCCGGATTATTAAAGTCGAGTGGTAATGTATTCGCAATTTGCAAATTTGTTGTGGTGCCAAGGTTTTCGTTAAAGATCAGGTTGGCATTTGTAAATTCATCACCGGCTTCCACTTTTAAAGAAAATAATTTGTCTTCGATTGATATGCCACTACTACTGAGATCGATAATACGGTATTCAGCAAGTTCTGCATTGTCATTTTTTACCTGAAAAACAGCATTTTCACTTAATGGTATCTGCACACGAAAATATTCCCGACGTTGAACCCAAAGCAGATTCTCCGGAATCTGACAGGCAAAAAACTGTTGCCCCTGATATTTGGCTGTTTGTATCGCATTAACACTGAATTGCGTGGTAATGCCAAAATGTTTCGTCTTAAAAAAAAGTCGTTCACTTTTTGTTATGTTGGTATTTAACTCCGGATCCTGTGTTATATCAAGGATTAAGATATTTTTGTCACGTAGCACATCAATTACCGCGGTTAAAAACAAACCCTTGCCATTATTAAAAAAGCCGGTAATGGATGATTTGCTTTTACCCAGTAAACGAAGTTTCTGGATTATTTCTCCCCGGCTGTGGATAAAATATTTTTCAACATTCGTGATGCCTTCCAAATCGTCGTTAGACGTTATTGCGTTCTCTGTGCCTGCCGGAGGATTGGCTGAATTGTTGTTTGTCATACCGGTTTTTAATACTTTTAGTTCAATTAATACTAATAGAAATCCTTCATTGATGCCATTAGTTGTTTGAAAATATTGGTTTAAACGGGGCTATTTATTGTTTGCTCGCGAGGTATTTTTTGTATATCCCAGTGCTTTAAGCCCCATTGCCACAGCTGTTTGAGTCCGCCTGATTTTAATTGCTCAGGCGGCTGCTGTCCGAGACACTTCAGAGCTTGCCACAGGGTTTTGTCGGCTATCTCGGTTGCAATATCTTTCGCTGCAGCCTGTTTACTCAATTTAATACCTTGCGCATTAACGGCAACAGGAATATGGGCATAATCTGGTGAGTGTAAATTGAGCTGCTGGCAAAGGTAACGCTGGCTAAAGCTGGACTCGTACAGGTCATAGCCGCGTACAATTTCTGTCATGCCCTGCAGACTATCGTCGAGGGCAACGGCCAGCTGGTATGAAAAGAACCCATCGGCACGTTTGATAACAAAGTCACCGATTTTTTCCGTTAAATTTAAACAACGCCTGCCCTGGATTGCATCAGTAATCGTTATGTCGGGGTGTTGAATCTTGATACGGATGGAGCGGGCTTTTTTTCCATTGAGCCCGGCACGACAGGTGCCGGGATAAACGGCTAAATTTCGAGCATGTTGCTGGTTGTATCGCTTTATCTCCTGACGCGAACAGGCGCAAAAATAGGCCGCCTTGTTATCAAGTAACATATTGATATATTTAGAATAAATATCGAGTCGTTGGTGTTGGTAGCAGAGCCTGTCCCATTCAAATCCATACAGCTTTAAGGTTTGAATAATGTGCTTGCTGGCGCCTTTCACTTCGCGAGGCGGGTCAATATCTTCGATCCTGAGCCACCACTCACCCTTCATTTTTCGTGCTTGCAGGTAACTCGCTACGGCGGCCAGCAGAGAACCAAAATGTAGTGGGCCCGAAGGTGAGGGAGCAAAACGTCCGCGGTAAGCGGTAGGCTGTTTATGTATTTTTATCATTGTCACTTGGCTGCCGGCATAACGAGGGCAAATGAATTATTAAAGTTTTGTATGGTTTTGTCCGTTACAAAAGTACAATGGGAGGAAAAACAGTGTCAAATATACCCGATGAGGAAGTTCACGTCATTCAGGGAATCAAAGAGGATGGGGCTAAATTAAGACCCAGCGACTGGATAGAACGGATTTCGTCAACCCTGGCCAGTTTTGGTCTGGATCAGCGTTTAAAGTATCACGAGTACGTGCAGCCATGTGTGATAAATGGCGAAAAATGTCTGGTTGTTGCCCGCGGTTTATCCAGCAAAAATCCACAAATGTATGAATTTGTTATGGGCTTTGCAAAAGGAAACAAACTACAGATCATTGCCGATCGCCGAGTTGGCGACCGGGCTCTAAAGAGCAGTATTGCGGCGAATTAGTTTTATTGTTAACCGCGTTGGCGTTCCCGGATTTCCTCAAGACTTTTGCAGTCGATGCATAAGTTAGCCGTTGGGCGGGCTTCCAGACGACGTACGCCTATTTCTATACCGCAATCTTCACAGTAGCCGTAATCACCTGTTTCAAGATAGGCAAGAGACTCATCAATTTTCTTGATTAGTTTGCGTTCGCGGTCGCGTGTGCGTAATTCCATTGCAAATTCGGATTCCTGGCTCGCCCGGTCGTTAGGATCGGGGAAGTTAGCCGCTTCGTCCTGCATATGGTGTACAGTTCGATCAACTTCCTGCATCAAGTCACGTTTCCATTCGTTTAGAATATCCTGAAAATGCATGACCTGTGCTTCATTCATATATTCTTCACCTTTAACCATTTTATAGGGGGTAAAGTTATGAACTTCGTCAACCGATGTGCGTGGTGGACGAGGCTTGGGGATTGCGGATTTTTTTCTTGGCGCAGCTTTAGCAACGACTTTTTTCCTGGCGGGTGCTTTTTTGGCAACCACTTTTTTCTTTGTTGCTGCCTTTTTAGTCGCCGCTTTTTTAGCAGCTTTTTTCCCGGAAGCTGTTTTTTTCGGGGTTGTCTTCCTGGCGACGACTTTCTTCTTCGTTGCAGCTTTCTTTTTGGCCACCTTTTTCTTGGAAGCGGCTTTTTTAGCGGCCGTCTTTTTCTTCGCGACGGCTTTTTTCTTCGCTACTTTTTTCTTAGAAGTGGCTTTTTTTGCTGTTTTTTTCTTCACTGCCATGCGACAAATTCTCCAACATTTTAAATTTTTTACTTTGACTGCACCCTGCTTGGGATGCGTAAAAGCTAAATCGACGCGATTTAATACCAGAAACTGACACCATAAGCAACTAAAACAAACATTTTCGTTGTTATCAGTGCAAGGTGTTTTTTCCTAAACGGGTGTAACTTATTGTATTTCATGAGATAATTACTTTTATCTATTTTTATGATTCAACTACAGAGGTTATACAATGTTGGCGTTAAAAGCACTAATTTTTGATGTGGATGGCACTCTTGCCGACACCGAACGAGATGGCCACCGCGTCGCCTTTAATCGTGCATTTGAAGAAGCAAATCTGAACTGGCACTGGTCGGTCGATTTATACGGGGAGTTATTGGCCGTGACCGGTGGCAAGGAACGCATCCGACATTTTCTGGCCTTACACCGTCCCGATTTTTTGCAAGAGCAGCAGCAGACCGGCGACCTGGATGGGCTGATAAAAAATCTGCATGCGCGCAAAACCTTCTTTTACACTCAGTTATTGTCTGAAGGGGCAATTCCGTTACGTTCCGGTGTAAAGCGCCTGCTCGATGAGGCTCGTGAGCAGGGTGTTCGGCTGGCAATTGCAACCACCACAACACCGGCAAATGTCACCAGCCTGCTGGAAAGTACCCTTGGGAAAGAATCGATCGACTGGTTTGAAGTGATTGCAGCGGGTGATATTGTGCCAGAGAAAAAACCGGCGCCGGATATTTATGACTACGCTCTGCAAAAGATGAACTTAAAAGCGGAAGAATGTATCGCCTTTGAAGACTCCTCAAATGGTATTCAATCTTCTCTGGGGGCGAATTTAAAAACCATTATCACCCAAAACCACTACACTGAAACACATGACTTTACTGGTGCAGCCGTCGTACTCGACCAGTTGGGTGAACCGGATGATGCCTGCCGCTGCCTCGCCGGAGATATTAACGGTGATACTTATGTTTCGATGCAAACGGTTAAAACCTTGTTTGGAACCTGATAACATTTAAAAAGCGATACCGCTTAGTGAGGCAAATTCATGCCGGTTATTTCTAAACGCGCTCAGGCGATTCAACCGTTTCACGTGATGAAACTGTTAGCCCGTGCGCGTGCGCTGGAAGCTCAGGGTAAAAGCATTATGCATATGGAAGTGGGTGAACCGGATTTTAACACCCCGCAACCGATTGTTGATGCAGGTGTGGCTGCGATTAAGCAGGGCGCTGTGCATTATACCCCGGCGGTTGGCATGACATCATTACGCGAAGCTATTGCGGCGCATTATTTAAAACAGTTTAATGTCTCACTGTCGCCAGACCGTATTATTGTTACGCCGGGTGCATCGGGTGCTTTGCTGCTTGCCCTGTCGGTTATTCTTGAAGCGGAACAGTCTGTTTTATTATCGGATCCAGGTTACCCCTGTAATCGAAATTTTATTTCATTGCTGCAAGCTCGTTCAGTTCTGGTGAATGTGGATGCTGCCTCAAATTTCCAGTTAAACACAGAGCTTATAAAACAGCACTGGGAAACTGATACGGCGGCGGTATTGCTGGCTTCGCCGTCTAATCCAACGGGAACCTTGATTGAACAAAGCGAGTTGGCCAGTATTTTAGACTTTGCCAAACTAAAAAATGCCAGTGTACTGGTTGATGAAATATACCAGGGGCTGGTCTACGATACTGAACCCTCTACCGCATTATCAAACTCGGATGATGTTTTTATTATTAACAGTTTTTCAAAATATTTTTCAATGACAGGCTGGCGCATTGGTTGGCTGGTTGTGCCGGAAGCATTTGCCGGTGTTGCGGATAACCTGGCGCAAAATTTATTTTTGGCGGCACCCACGCCAGCACAACATGCGGCGTTAGCAGCGTTTGAACCCGAAACCGTTAAAATTCTCGAACAACGTCGCTGTGAATTCAAGGCACGACGGGATTATTTGTTGACAGCTTTACCAAAACTTGGGTTTACTATTCCGGTTATTCCTGAGGGGGCTTTTTATATTTATGCAAATTGTGATGTATTTACGAAAAACAGTTTTGAGTTTGTCGAACAATGTCTTGAGCAGGCGGGTGTTGCGTTAACACCTGGGATAGATTTTGGTGAGAACAAGGCGGAGCAGTATGTTCGTTTTGCTTATACTACCTCGCTGGAAAATATAAAAGAGGCTGTTGCGCGGTTGGAACGGTTTATCTGCGCTCTGTCTTGATCGTCACGAGGGTAGCGCGTTAACGATGTTTAAACTGGCATGTTTCTGATTCGGTCAAACAACCATGTTGGCGAGCAGGGTTCACATTCAACCCGATTGTTTGCTGTCACTCGAGATTTAGCGCTCAATCAGTGGTTGTTGATTATCTTTCATGGTTTTATCGGCTGTTGCAGAATCATCCCCATCAGCGAATGACTCAACCGCCATGATTGTTGCACCGGCAACCGAAACGGGCATTACCAGAAAATTTGCAATGGGGATCATTGTGGCTACGGTGGCACTGCCGCCAAAGCCAAGGGCGAGTAATTTTTTATTCGATAAGGAATAACGAATTTTGGAAAAACTATAGCCACGATTACCCAACGGGTAGTCGACGTATTGCAGGGCTAACATCCATGCGCTGAAAAATGCCCAGAGAATCGGGCTAATGGCATTAATAACCGGTATAAAAGAGATAATGGTCAAAGGAATAGCCCATATAACAAGGTAAACCAGCTTTGCCAGTTCACCACCGATGGATTCAAAAGTAATTTTAATCAGGCTGGTTCGGGGATCGATAGGACGTTTGCCCGTTAATTTGTATTCTACTGCTGACGATAAAAAAGCATTGAAAGGTGCACCCACAATATTTGCAATAATGGTAAAGCCAAAAAATAGAATAATTAAAACAACCGCAGCAAATAAAAACCATAGCAAGCCAATAAACCATTCCAGGATACGGCTAACAAAATCAGGCATCCAGTCGGGGATGTCGGGGGTTAACCAGCTAATCAGGTTTCCATATTGGGTGACGAGTAAATAGATGGCAGCCGAAAATAAAATCAGGTTAATAATCAGTGGTATCACAACATATTTTCTAACATCCTCGGAAAAAATCATCGGGATGCCTTTGAAAAAATAGCGTATGCCAGAAACCGGATTTGTTGCCATACCTCAACCTGTTGAATATTTAGACTGGTGTATCATAACCCTGTTGGGCTAGCAGTGCAGCACCAAATGCAGGATGATTGTTTAGAGCTTGCATTGGAATCTTTAATTTCTGTTTGCG
>JALTLP010000049.1 GCA_027001895.1 Chromatiales bacterium
TGGTACGGCAGATGAAAACCAGCGTTTTCTCACTGCTCTTGCTTCAATTTTAAAGTAAGTTTTAATTATTTATGGTGGCATCGTTTAACAAAATTTGTATTTATGGCGTCGGCCTGATTGGTGGCTCGCTTGCGCGCGCCTGTAAAAAAGCCCATCCTGATGTTGAAATAATAGGTGCCGGTCGTAATGTCAATAAATTACAACAGGCTCAGGCTTTAGGTGTTGTCGATTCTGTTACGACAGATCTGCAACAAGCCCTTGATGGTGTCGAGCTGCTTGTTGTTGCAGTGCCGGTGGGTTCTATCGAAGCGGTGTTTAATGAGTTAAAACCTTACCTGAATAGCTCAATGATATTAACCGATGTGGGCAGCACCAAAGCCAGCGTGGTAGCGAGTGCCAATAAAACACTGGGTGAGTTTGTTAATAACTTTGTACCGGGCCATCCGATTGCCGGTATCGAAAAGTCCGGCGCAGAAGCTGCCTTTGCAGAGTTGTTTGAACAACGCCGGGTCATTTTAACACCGGATAAAAATACCAATACCGATGCGACCCAACGCGTAACTAAACTGTGGCAAGACTGTGGTGCCGAAGTTGTCGAAATGTCGGTAGAGCACCATGATGAAGTGCTCGCGGCCACCAGCCACTTACCACATATGCTGGCTTTTTCTTTGGTTGATACCCTGTCGAAGATGAACGACAAGCAGGAAATATTTAAATACGCTGCAGGTGGGTTTCGTGATTTTACCCGCATTGCTTCAAGCTCACCTGAAATGTGGCAGGACATTTGTCTGGCCAATGCCGATGCTTTAGTGAAGGTGATAAAAGAATTTCAGTCTGACTTAAGCAGCCTGACCGCAGCGATTGAGTCGGGTGACAAACAGACTATCAATAATATATTCAGTCGTGCAAAAAAAGCACGCGATCAATTTTGTAACGAGTAAAGCTAAAGAATGAGTTCAGAAAAAAATATTCAATTTATTGCCGAAGCCGGTGGCACCTTAAAAGGTAATATTCGCGTACCGGGTGACAAGTCAATTTCGCATCGCAGTATTATGTTTGGTGCGTTGGCAGAAGGCACAACTAAAGTCAGTGGTTTTTTAAACGGTGAAGATAATCTGGCGACATTAAATGTTTTTCGTAGTATGGGTGTTGATATTAGCGACCCGGACAACGGCAAGCTGGAAATAAAAGGTGTCGGTATGCATGGTCTGCAAGCACCGGCTTCGGATCTGGATGTGGGGAATTCCGGCACATCCATTCGCTTACTGGCAGGTTTATTATCCGGCGCAATTTCGAAAAAAGATTTTAATATTGTATTAACGGGTGACCGTTCTTTATCTAAACGTCCCATGAAGCGGGTAACCGACCCATTAAAGTTAATGGGTGCGCTGGTTGAAAGCAACGAAGCCGGAACCCCTCCTTTAAATATACACGGTGGTAAAACATTAAAAGGTATTGATTACCTGATGCCAATGGCCAGTGCCCAGGTGAAATCTTGTCTGCTACTCGCCGGGCTTTATGCTGAGGGCAAAACCTGTGTGACAGAGCCGGCTCCCACTCGTGACCATACAGAAAGAATGTTGCGAGGTTTTGGTTATGCCGTTGACTCGAACAACGGCACTATTTGTTTACAGGGTGGTGGCAAGCTAACGGCAACCGACATTGATATCCCGGCCGATATTTCATCCGCGACTTTTTTTATGGTGGGTGCAACAATAGCACAAGGCTCAGACATTACCCTTGAGCATGTTGGTATCAACCCGACTCGGATCGGTGTAATAAATATTTTACGTTTAATGGGTGCATCGATTGAAGTCCTTAATGAACGAAATGTGGGTGGCGAGCCGGTAGCCGATATCAGGGTAAAAAGTGCCAAACTTAAAGGCATTGATATACCGGAAGATCAGGTGCCGCTGGCGATAGATGAGTTCCCGGCAATTTTTGTTGCTGCCAGTTGTGCCGAAGGTAAAACAGTGTTAACCGGGGCAGAAGAGCTACGTGTTAAAGAAAGTGACCGTATCCAGGCAATGGCCGATGGTTTAAGTATTTTAGGGATTGATGCTCAGTCAACCGAGGATGGAATTATTATTCATGGCGGCCGTATAGGCAGTGGCGAGGTTGAAAGCCACGATGACCATCGTATTGCGATGAGCTTTGCTATGGCAGCGCTGGTCGCAAGTGGCCCCATTACGATAAACGAATGTGCCAATGTGGCAACCTCTTTTCCAGATTTTGTTGAGCTGGCCAACCAGTCCGGCTTAAGCATTAAAACTAAAATTTAACCAAGATTTCTTATGACAATACCAGTAATAACAATCGACGGGCCGAGTGGCTCAGGTAAGGGCACCATTTGCTCGCTGTTGGCGGCTGAACTTAAGTGGCATTTACTCGACAGTGGAGCACTCTACCGTTTAGTGGCCTTTGGTGCCGATAAGCACCAGATTAGCCTTGATGACAGTGAAAAACTGGCGAACTATGCGCAAAATCTGGATATTCGTTTCGAAGTTTCTGAACCCAACCCAAATACCGGAGCCACTGAGGTAGCGGTTATTCTCGAAGGTGAAGCGGTGGGTGACGGTATTCGTACCGAACAATGCGGCAATAATGCCTCGAAAGTGGCTGCTATTCCGGCTGTAAGGACGGCATTACTGGATAGGCAGCGCAAGTTTTTACAGGCGCCGGGGCTTATTGCGGATGGCCGCGATATGGGCACAGTGGTTTTCCCGGATGCCAAATTAAAGATTTACCTTACCGCCAGTGCCGGGGAAAGGGCGAAAAGGCGCTTTAAGCAGTTGAAAGAAAAGGGAATTAGTGCTACAGTAGATGGTCTTGTGCGGGAAATAAGTGAACGTGACGAACGCGATATGAATCGTCCGGTCGCGCCACTGAAACCGGCAGAAGATGCGCATGTGATAGATACCTCCTCGATGCCAATTGAAGAAGTGCTAAAACATGTTTTAAATTTGTACCGACAGATATTTATTTAGGCAGATGTTTATTTAGGCAGGTTTTTTAAATAAGCATGTTGGTATAGAGCGAATTCGGGACAACAGGTTCCGGGTTTAATTTTAACTCCCCACATTTCGTTATGTGGCTCAACCATATACTCGTATTACGAGTAAGGCGTAATAAAATGAGCGAAAGTTTCGCAGAACTCTTTGAAGAAAGTATTTCCAATAACCAGATGAAGTCTGGCGCAATTTTAAAAGGTGTTGTTTTAGATATTGAAGATGACTTTGTTATCGTCAATGCCGGTTTAAAATCTGAAGGTGTTATTCCAAAATCACAATTTTTAAACGACAAGGGTGAACTTGAAGTTGCCGTTGGTGACAGCGTTGACGTTGCACTCGACGCAGTTGAAGATGGTTTTGGTGTTACCAAGTTATCACGTGAAAAAGCTAAACGTGCAGAATCATGGATTCGACTTGAAGAAGCCCATGAAGCGGGTGAAATTGTGACAGGTCGTATTACCGATAAAGTGAAAGGTGGTTTCACCGTTGATGTTATGAACATCCGTGCCTTCCTGCCAGGTTCACTGGTTGATGTACGCCCGGTACGTGATACTACTTACCTTGAAGGTAAGGAACTCGAATTTAAAGTTATTAAACTGGACCGTCGTCGTAACAACATTGTTGTGTCGCGTCGTGCCGTTGTTGAAACAGAAAATACTGAAGAGCGCGAAACTTTGCTGGCCAATATGGAAGAAGGCAGCATGGTGAAAGGTGTGGTTAAAAACTTAACTGAATACGGTGCATTTATTGATTTAGGTGGTGTGGATGGTTTATTACATATCACCGATATGGCATGGAAACGTGTTAAGCACCCAAGTGAAATCGTTGAAGTTGGTGATGAAATCGACGTTAAAGTGCTTAAGTTCGATAAAGAACGCTTACGTGTATCGCTTGGCCTCAAGCAAACAGGTGAAGATCCATGGGCAGACATTGCACGTCGTTTCCCTGAAGGTACTCGCTTAAACGGTAAAGTTACCAATATTGCGGACTACGGTTGTTTTGTAGAAATTGAAGACGGTGTTGAAGGCCTTGTTCACGTTTCTGAAATGGACTGGACCAACAAAAACATTCACCCCAGCAAAGTGGTTCAGTTAGGCGATATGGTGGACGTGGTTGTACTGGATATCGATCCGGAACGTCGTCGTATTTCACTGGGCATGAAGCAATGCCAGGCAAACCCCTGGGAACATTTTGCTGCTACGCATAACAAGAACGATAAGGTTCACGGTAACATCAAGTCAATCACTGACTTCGGTATCTTTATCGGTTTAGACGGTGGTATCGATGGTCTGATTCACTTGTCTGACATTACCTGGAATGATTCAGGTGAAGAAGCGGTACGTAACTTCAAGAAGGGCGACGAAATTGAAGCCGTTGTGCTTTCGGTTGACCCTGAACGTGAACGTATTTCGCTTGGCATTAAACAAATGGACAAAGATCCGTTCTCAAACTTTGTTGCAATGAACTCTAAAGGCAGCAAAGTGAAAGGTACGGTGAGTTCTGTAGAAACTAAAGGTGCCGTTATTGACTTAGGTGAAGGTATCGAAGGTTACTTACGAGCTTCTGAAATTTCTCAGGATCGCGTTGACGATGCTAAAACCGTGTTAAATGTTGGTGATGAAATTGAAGCGGTATTTATGGGCGTTGACCGTAAAAACCGTACAATCTCCTTGTCGATTAAAGCGAAGGATTCTGCAGACGAAAAAGCCGCAATGAGCGACTTCAATGCAGGTGCTGAAGCGGCGACAACTACACTTGGAGACATCCTTAAGCAGAAAATGGATGACTCTGAGTAGTAAAAAGTTGCTAAGGCATTAAAAAATTTAGTCTTTTTGGAGTATTTTAGCCTGTCGGGGGGTAGACATTTCCCCTCGATATGCTAAAAATATGTAATTAGATCATAAATTTAGGAATAATAATGACAAAGTCGGAAATGATCGAGATTCTGTCGCAACGTCAGACCCAGTTAGCTTATCGAGACGTTGAGTTGGCTGTTAAGACGATGCTGGAACATATGGCATCGACACTGGCGAGTGGAGACAGGATTGAGATACGTGGTTTTGGTAGTTTTTCGTTACATTATCGCCCACCTCGTACGGGCAGAAACCCTAAAACAGGTGATTCTGTGTCCTTAATTGCGAAATATGTTCCACATTTCAAGCCTGGCAAAGAAATGCGCGAGCGGGTAAATGAAAGCATGAATAAGGTTGAGATTTCTGAATAAAAAATAAATGCAAAGAGCGGCTTACTCGTTTTTGTACTATTTTGTTTTTACCGATGGCTTTATTATGTAATTTTTGAACGGTATGTCGAGAAATCGGCATACCGTTTTTATTTTTAGTGGATAGTTAACTGCTAACAATGACGGAATATTGATGAAACGTATACTTTATATTATTGCTGTAGTTATTACCCTGGTGATTGGTGCCGTTTTCTCTGCACGAAATGCCGGGCTGGTACAGCTTGATTTTATTATTACGGTGGTTGATACCAACCTTTCTCTGGCAATAATTGTTGCCCTGATACTGGGTGCCTGCCTGGGTATTCTGGCCAGTATTGCCTGGCTGATTTCAGCTAAACGTGAAATGCAACGGCTGAAAAAGCAGGCCAATATTTCACAAAAAGAGTTAAATAATTTACGCGCTATTCCAATACGAGACGAGCATTAATGGGAATAGAGATTTTATTTCTGTTGTTACCGGTCGCAGTCTTTTCCGGTTGGTGGATTGGACGCAAATCCACAGCCAAGTCAAAGTCGACTTCGGCATTTCAGATACCGTCTGACTATTTAAAAGGCTTAAACTTTTTATTAAACGAACAACCGGATAAAGCGATTGAAATTTTTATCCAGTTGCTCGAAGTGAACACCGACACGGTTGAAACCCACCTGGCTCTTGGGAGTTTATTTCGCAGACGTGGTGAAGTAGACAGGGCGATACGAATTCATCAAAACTTAATTGCACGCCCAACATTGAACCAGGAACAGCGTGCCCAGGCATTGTATGACCTCGGGCAGGATTATATGCGTGCTGGCCTGTTTGATCGCGCTGAGACACTGTTTACCGAGTTAATAGACAGTGTTCCACATACCGAATCGGCCTTACGCCAACTTATCGATATTTATCAACAGGAAAAAGACTGGGCAAAAGCCATTGAAACGGCCCGGCGTTTTGAGTTTAAAACCAACACAAAGCTCGGTGATCTGATAGCCCACTACTATTGTGAACAGGCAGAAAATTTCCTAAAGCAGGGAGAAACAACAAAGGCACTTAAAATGCTTAAAAAAGCTGAGAGTGAAGACAGTTCCTGCCCAAGAATCAGCATGCTTGAAGGTGATATCAATAAACAACTTGGCGACTTTAAGGCAGCTATTAAAGCTTATCGCCGCCTTGAAAGTCAGGATCCGGATTACCTTCCGGAAATTATCAAGCCTTTACAGGAGTGTTATGACGCACTGGGGCAATCTGAACAGATGTATCAGTACCTGCTAAAGGTGATTGAGCGCAATGATAGTATTACGATTATGTTGAAGATGGCAGAAATCATTAAACAACAGAATGGTGAGCTGGCCTCTGCCGACTTTATCACTGACCATTTGCGCATTAAGCCATCTGTAAGAGGGATGGATAAATTAATCGAATTAAATCTGGAGCAGTCTACCGAATCGGTAAAAGACAAGTTGCTTGTCTTAAAAGAAGTGACAACACAATTATTAAAAAACAAATCAAAGTACAGTTGCCATGTTTGTGGTTTCAGTGGCTTTACATTGCATTGGCAATGTCCCAGTTGCAAAAAGTGGGGCACGATTAAACCTATTCAGGGTGTTGAAGGTGATTAAAAAGATATGAGTAAAGACGATTCAAAAGTTATTGTTGCGCTGGACTATTCAAATGAACAGCAGGCGTTAGAGTTTGTAAAAAAAGTGTCACCTTCATTGTGTAAGCTTAAAGTCGGTAAGGAATTGTTTACGACGGCTGGGCCAAAATTTGTCGAGGCACTGGTCAAGCTAAACTATGATGTGTTCTTGGATTTAAAATTTCATGACATTCCGAATACCGTGAATAAGGCCTGTCATGCAGCAGCAGAACTTGGCGTGTGGATGCTTAATGTTCATGCATTGGGTGGTAAAACAATGATGCAGGCAGCAAAAGAAGGGGTCGGCCATACTGATACAAAGTTGATTGCAGTAACAATATTAACCAGTATGGGCCAGCAAGATTTAGCTCAAATTGGTATACAAACAGATGTAAAAGAACAGGTTGTTAATTTAGCTAGTCTTGCCGAAGATGCCGGGCTGGATGGCGTGGTATGTTCAGCTCAGGAAGTCGAGACTTTGCGCAGCAAGCTGGGTAAAGAGTTTTTACTGGTAACTCCGGGTATCCGTCCGGCGGGTAAGTCTGTCAGTGACCAGAAAAGAGTCATGACACCGGCAGAAGCAATACAGGCGGGTTCGAGTTATCTGGTAATAGGTCGGCCGATTACCCAATCTGAATCACCGATTGCAAC
>JALTLP010000050.1 GCA_027001895.1 Chromatiales bacterium
CTAAATCGTCAAAGATATCTGCATGATCAAATTCAAGATTATTTAAAACCACCGTGCGCGGATGGTAGTGAACAAATTTGGATCGTTTATCAAAAAAAGCCGTGTCGTATTCGTCTGCCTCAACGACAAAGAAAGAACCCCCACCCAGTCGGGCAGAGACACCAAAATTAGCCGGTACACCTCCGATTAAAAAACCGGGTTCCAGCCCTGCATATTCTAGTATCCACGCCAATATAGAACTGGTTGTAGTTTTTCCGTGGGTACCGGCAATCGCCAGCACCCACTTATCTTTTAATACATTTTCGGCCAGCCATTGGGGTCCGGACGTATAATCCATATTTTTATTGAGCACGTATTCAATGGCATCGTTCCCTCTGGACATCACATTACCCACCACAACCTGATCCTGCTCCACCAGGTGCTCAGCCTTATATCCCTGCATGAGATCGATCCCCTGCGCTTCAAGTTGCGTACTCATAGGGGGATAAACATTCGCATCGGAACCCGTCACTTTATGCCCTGCCTGGCGCGCTAATACGGCAACACCACCCATAAATGTGCCACAAATTCCCAATATATGTATGTGCAATCTCGACTCCGTTTTAGTGTAAATAATGCATTAAACAATCAGCCTGACTTAAGCCAGTTCAGGAAAGAATATTTTTCTCGCCATTAAAGTAATCACGATATAACAAATGGTTAACAGCATAGCCGCGGGTAAACGTACACCAAAAGACTCTCGAAAAACATGGGCATAAACGGCCAGATTCCAGCTAACAAACATCAACAACAGTATTGAGATACTTAACATTTGCTCTGCTGCTTCCGGGTCTGAATTAAAGTTATACAGCAACGGCAACACGATTAATTGAAAGACAATGCCGATACTCGCCAGCCCCGTCACGCTTTGAACAAAGCGCTCGGATTTTGAAAATGCCTGTAGGCAGGCATAAACAAATAGCAATAACACAACAACATCTAATGCCATGGCTAAAACAGCCTGCCCAAATTCGATGCTAATCATTAGCCCGGGTAAACCCGTTAAAAAATACACGATCAAACTTAATTTCATCAGTGATATTGAAAACGGTAAATCCTGCGGGCCTTTTTTAATTAATAAAATACCCAGTAAGGGTGTGAAAAAATGATTCATATTTAATTTGGCAATCTCAGTTTAATCCCCGATAATTATACCCTTTATAGCCACAAATATTCTGACATTTATGAAACTCACAATGATCCGCCCAGATGACTGGCACTTGCATGTTCGTGATGGTGACGCCTTACAATACACCGTTCCTTTTACCGCTCAACAGTTTTCACGCGCGATTATTATGCCTAACTTAACACCGCCCAGCATTACAACCGCACAGGCAATGGCTTATCGTGATCGTATTCTTGACGCCGTACCCGAGGGTGTCGATTTTCAACCTTTAATGACGCTTTATCTAACAGACAATACGCCCGCTGAAGAAATTGAAAAAGCCAAGCAAAGCGGGCATGTTGTCGCGGTTAAGCTTTACCCTGCAGGCGCAACAACCAATTCAGATGCCGGCGTAACGGACATAAAAAAATGTTACAAAGTGCTTGAAGCATTACAAAAACACAATATGCCGTTACTCGTTCATGGTGAAGTCACCGATAGCCATATCGATATATTTGACCGCGAAAAACAGTTTATTGATCAGGTTCTACAACCCACACGAAAAGCCTTCCCCGAGTTAAAAATCGTATTCGAACACATTACAACAAAAGATGCTGTCGATTATGTTCGCTCACAAACCAGCCATAC
>JALTLP010000051.1 GCA_027001895.1 Chromatiales bacterium
TAAACAGTAATGATGCTAGCTGCTGGCCATACAGGCTGCCGTTTAAGCTTTCAGGGGTGAGCGGCGAAAGTTGTTTGCTTTGCTGTATATCTTTTATAAAGGGTTGAAAGGTGCTGGCCTTGAAAGCCGTGTTTACCACAGCTTGCTGGAGTCTTTTGTTAAGTTGTTCTGTTGACGGTAATAGCTGTTGGCGAGTCAGTTGTGTTTTGGTATCGGGCAACAACTGGTAAGCCGCACGGTAAGCATGAATATATTTTTGTTTGATCAGAGAATTAAAAAAACTATCAAGCTGTTTTGTTTTTATAAGTACATCGTCGGCAGAGCTGCCACGTAAAACAGTGACATTAAGCAGGTCATCGGTTTGTAACTGTTGACGCAGCTTGTTATCAATATTTATTTGTTCTAGTGACACCGGGCTTAGTTTTGCCAGGTCGCTTTCCCATTGAATTGGGTAAAGCACAAACAGTGTACTGATAACGGCAATAGAAACAGCAATGCTTGTCAGGTTTAAGTTTATTTTGAGTCTGGATAACTTTTGTATCCACGTGGGAACAGTCACGACAGCGGGTTTTTTTATATCGGTTAGTATGGGAATAACAAAACGGGTTAGCAATGCGGCGGCAAGCAGGCCACTTATTGCCATAACACCGAGTTGTGCCAGACCGTTAAACGATGTCAGGGTTAAGGCAAAAAATCCAAGGCAGGTGGTTATTACACCAAGTCGCAGGGTTGTCCATATTTTTTCGACACTTTGCTTTACTGTTTGGTTTTGTTGCAGGTGGCTAAAGACGTGTACCGGGTAGTCCAGTGCAACGCCGATAAGGGTTAAACCAAATGCCAGGGTAATACCCTGCAAGTCATTAAAAATTAAATGGGTAAACAGCACGCCGCTTAACACCGCTACAAACAGTGGCAGCCCGGCAAGCACCACCAGCCATAAGGAACGGAATGCCAGCAGGATTAATAGCATCACTGCAATACTTGCCATAATACTGATGCGTTGCGAGTCGGCTTTTATTTTTTTGCGTGCCTGCACTGCGAATACGCCCGGGCCGGTGATAAGCAGTTGCAGCCCGGTAGTTTTAACTTTATCAAAGGCATTGTTAATTTGCGTAATGGCTGTTTGTTGCTGGTTAATGTCCATTCCATTGACATTAATGGCGGCAACCAGTAAGGCCATTTTCGTATCTTTGCTTACCCAGACAGAATGACTTTTTTTTGGCTGGCCCGATGCTTGTGTATTTTTAAGTATGTTTTGCAGTTCAGCGGTCGGGTCGTTGCGAAGGCTTTTTTTAACCATGCTGCCAAATGGGGTAAGCAATTCCTGGTAACGTTGTTGCAGCGCTTTATGCAGGTTTTCAATGGTAAACCGTTGTTGTGTGTCGTTTGAATCGGTTAACAGGTAGCGGTAGTGGTTTAATATTTTTTTATCTTTTAAAGGCAGGCGGGCCTTGCCGTTATTAACAAAGACAAAAGATTTTGTTTTAAGTATTTGCTTGCGTAGTTTTTTGCTGGCGGTTGCGCGCCCGGTTGCATCACCACCTTTTATTGCAAGCAGGAACAGGCCATTGTTGGTCTCATTAATGGCTTTGAGTATGCTGACTTTATCTATTGGTTGTTCGGTTTGTTGCGCACTGTTTGCGGGTAGGAACTGCTGAATATCCGAACTAGTAGTAACGTTTGTTAATACATACCCACTGGCAAAAATAATGGCGAACAGGGAAAAGGCCAGTATGCTGATAGCCGTTGGGTTGAGAGCCAGGGTGATTTTATTCTTGTTATTCAAATTCAGAACACTTGTTTATCGGTGTTAATTTGCATGATACTTTTATCCCCGCCGGGCTCAGTGGTGGTTACGGTACGGATATGCGTGTCGGAACCGTTTAATTCGATAGCTTCTATGTATTCCAGCGCTTCTTCGTCAAGCGGAACCAGTGTTATCGTCCAGTTATTTTCACTGGTTTTAAAACTGACATCGTAATAGTCGTTCAGGGTTCTCAGGTTGCCGCCCAGCACGCCACGATAGGCTTCGGTAAACACAGCAATAACCGGGTAGTTGCTGAGTAATAAATCGTACTGTTCGCCATTGGCTTTTACAATATGCAGTTTATCACCGCTTACTTTAAAAAATTCAGGCTGAGGAGTAATGGTTTTTTTTATCAGGGTATCGGGTGTAATATATTCGAGTGTGCCGGTGAGTTTTATTTTATTGTCGAGTACGCTTATGAATTTAGTTTCAACAAAGCTGGCCTTACTGTGTTTAATTTTTGACAGATTTTGCAACACGGCTTCGAGGCTGTAATCAGTTACGGGCCCGGCGGCATAGCCTGACTTGCATGCAAGCAATAGCCACAGACTGGCTAAAAGTGCCAGGATGAAGTGTTTATTTTTTTTCGTCATGCCAGAAGTCATAAAAGTTAAACCAGTTATAAGGTGATTTCTTTATAAAGTATTCGAGCCGGTCAACATAGCTCTGCATATATTTTTGCGCATCCTGTTTGCGGGTTTTGCGGTTAATTTCTATCTTATCGGACAACAGCTCGAAGTAAATATTATATTTATTGCCGCCTTCGTATAAGCCATAAAATAAAACGACCGGAACGTTCATGATTGAGGCCAGCAAAACCGGCCCGGAGGGGAACTCAGCATTATCATCCAGCAGCTTGCACTTTACCTTGCGTTCACCTTCGGTAACGCGGTCGCCGAGCATACCGACAAAATAGCCCTGTTCAATGGCTTCCTGCATTTGTAGTAGAGCATCCTGATCGGCAAGGTTGATAACTGTGTCAGCCACTTCGGGGTTGAGTTGGTCGAAAATACGGGTGATCATCTGATTATGCTCACGGTACATCAGTACCTTTAGAGGCAGGTGTTTATTGCGTACCACCAGCGAGCGCAGTACCTCGAAGCTACCATGGTGTGCACCAAGCAGAATGCCGCCTTTGCCATTGTCGATATATTTGTCGAGTACGTCGACACCATGCACTTTTATTTCAAAGCGTTCATGCTGATCGGTTAAAAAGAACACGCGGTCGAGGATGGTCGATGAAAAATGATGGATATGTCTGATAACGGTAACAAGCGAAGGGATGTTGCCCTGCACACGCCTGAAATAATTCCTGGATGCGCGGATAACACGTGGTGAGGTAAGGAAAAAGTAGGCCGTTATAAAATAAAGAATAAAGCGTGCAATATTGCGACCTATATTTAAAGCTATCCAGCAGATAAGCTTTAACAAAAAAGGGTTGCTACGTTCGGAATGCTTTTTCCAGCCCTTTTCGCTTTGTTTGCTATCAGTTGTGCTCATATTTTATTGCTTACAGAGTTTTAAAAGGCCTTGCACGATAAGATTACCCTGGCACGATGCGCTGAATTTTATTTTTACTTCATTATCAGTCGTGTTATCGGTTGTCGGTGCATTAATTTCGACAGATTGTTCGGCCTTTAACGGCTGTAAAAATTTTACATTGTTTAAGCTGCAAACTTTGTAGCCATTGTTCTGCTTTAATACACAATCAATAATTTCATCAAGAATAACAACACCTGGAACTATCGGATTGCCCGGAAAGTGGCCTTCGAGGCAGGGATGATCTTTGTCTATTTTAAAGTGATTATCAGTGGCCATGTTGAGCCTTGTCGTTTTTAAACTGCTTGCTAAATTCGATTAATGCCTGACGAGTCAGCTTACCCGTGGCGTTGTAGGGCAGTTCGTCAACAATATATAAAGGCCGCGGAATAAATACACTGTCAATTTTTTCTGTTAATGCGGCGCTGACCTGCCTGGCATTAAGGCGGTTGGTTTTTACAAAGGCCATCAGACGTGCAATGTCGTTATTATTATCCGGTAAGAAAACGGCAGCATCGTCTATGCCATCTATTTGTTGCAGCTTTAAGGTAATGTCGGCAATCGAACCACGTTTGCCAGCAATATTAACCATATCAGAATTTCGTCCAAGCAGTTTAAAGTGATGTTCGTCAATTATTTCAACAACATCATTAAAAGCCACATCTTCACCTACATGTGGTGCATGTATCCATGCCGTGTTGTTTTTATTGTAAACACGGATACCTTTATATAAGGACCATGTTTGTGTTTTGAGTGTTTCGCGGTTGGCCATTGAACCCACTTCGGTGCAACCAAATATTTCACTCACCGTTGCATGCATGGTTTTTTCAGCCTGTTCTGCCTGCTCTGTACTGAGGGGTGCCGTTGCTGAAATAATACGTTCGATATTAGTCCAGTCAATGTCGGTTGCCTTGTTACAGGCACGCAGGTGTACAGGTGTGGTAACCAGAATAACAGCGGCACTTGCTGTCGCGCAGACCGTGCGTATATCTTCAGGGTAAAAAGGTCGGCCAGCATAAACAGGACAACCGGATTGAAGTGTATAAAGTATCGAGGTTTCCAGGCCATACATATGTTGTGGTGGCACCGTGGCAACAATATGCTTTGCCTGCTGATTAAAACCAAAAGCTTCTGCCGCCATTTGTGCGCCGATAACTAATGAGTGCCAGGTTTTACTGTTTGCCTGTGGTTTGCCGGTACTGCCAGAGGTAAAAGCAATAGCGGCAATATGTTCGGCATGAATTTGTGGAATAACAGGTTGCGCAGTGATAGCTGTTTTATTATGGATGTTGAGTTTTATATTTGTTTGCAGTTGTTCAATGAAAAGATTATCAACAGCGTGTTCTACAATACAATAACTGTCAGTATAATCTTCTGCGATAGCGTTTATAATTTCTGTTGCACGGCTCTGGGGTAGCAGGTTGGTTTGTTGCTTAACAATTACCGCGGCAAAGGCTACCATAAACTGATAACGGTCTTCACACAGGTTTATGGCATATTTTTTTTCCGGTAACCTTGCTGCAAGTGCCCTGACATCGTCCAGAAACTGGCTATGGTTAACAATACCCTGTTCATTCCATGCAACAACTGAATCAGCCAGCAGATTGTTTGTTAATGGATGTTTCATTTTTTATGCGGTTTTAGTTTGACTAGCTGTTTAATAAACTGGATAAAGCCAGGGTGTTCCAGATCTTTTAAAATAACTTTTCTTACCATGTATTCTGCAGTGGCAAATATGGCAACCAGTATATAGTTTATAAAGTTGGTTATATAAGACCATGTTTCTATATCTGAAAACAAGGCAAGCAGCGCAGCTTCTACTGAAATAGCAAAAAGAAAAACCGCCCATAGCCAGGTTAGCGTATAGGTGTATTGTAGCTCTTTTTCAGTTATTTTTGTGCGACGTATTTTTCTTGCAATAAAAGTAACCAGGGGTTCCTGTCCATTGCTGAGAGTTTTGGCAAAAACATAGGCGACCAGTAAGGGAATAAGGATTGAGGGGATAAAAATAACCATGCGATTGTTGTAATAAAGCAGGATGCCCAGCAATATGCCGATCAGTGTCATTACGATAGCAGCATGTTTATGGTTCTGGATAAAATTTTGCAGCGCCAGTAACAGGCAGATACTGAATATATACCATGCTGAAAGACGGAACTGTTCAGTTAAAACCCAGTAGTGAAGCAGAAACGGGTAGCTGACGGTTGCCAGTAACAGTAAATGCTCAAAATTAAATTTTTTAAACACGGTGTTAATCTGAAAATTCCGTTTTAGTCTTGCCAGGCCGGGCATGACTAAATCATGTTATCCGGTTTTGTTTTTTTCGATATGCTGCGTTAACTGACGTAGCGTAGAAAAAATAGTGGCATTTTCAGGGTCGTCCGAGCGTAGCTGGAAACCGTATTTTTGAGAAATAGCCATGGCTATTTCGAGTGCGTCGATTGAATCCAGCCCCAGGCCTTCTCTGAATAGGGGTTGTTCGGGTTCGATTTCTGCTGCACTGATATCTTCAAGGTTAAGTGCTTCTACAATTAATTCTGCAACTTCGTGTTCACTTTGACTTTGAGTACTACCTGACATGTTATTTCCCGGATTTTCAAAAATTAATCGGTTTTTATGTAAATTCTAAAAGCCGCTTGTTAAGCCAGCCTCTACGTCCAAAATTCGCAGCGAATTATACCAGAAAGTGCTTTAAATGGGGTGTTTCGGTAATTTATGCTATTTTCTGGCTAAAAGCGCTGAAAATTATTACTGTTAAATCAATAAGATACAGTATTGAGGGTTTTATCGAGAAAATCTAGACCCATTAACCGGCTAAATTGCGTTAAAATAGGGCAAAATGTAGGCTTAAATAAAAAGCTGCCAGAAAATTAACCAGTAAGTGCAAATGCCATGTCAGTATCACATCTCACCTCCGTTCAGCAGCCTTTAAGCAAGACTTCGGCGCCGTTTCAGGTTTTTTATGCTAGTAATGATCAACTTGCGGGCCTCGATAAAAATAAAATTATCACCACAATCCATTTTGGGCCCAATACGGCTGGCTCGGAAGATGCACTGACTTTACCGTTACCACTATTAAACAAGGAATGCCTGTCTGAAGTATGGATGGCGCGGGATAGCCTGGTATCCGGCAAGCTGGGCGATATTGAATTTAGAAAAAACAACGAAATTATTTTCGGAAAACTTCACTTACATGAAGCTGACTTTGAATCACTTGAAGCCTGTGGAGAACATGCTTATACATCTATTCTTAATTTTATTAATAAAAAAGAATTTCCGCATTTAATTCGTATCTGGAACTTTTTTCCAGAAATAAATGAGGTGGTTGACTCGCGTGAACGATATCAGTCTTTTTGCATTGGTCGCTACCAGGCGTTTAATAAAATGACGGAATTTGAACGCAGTCTACCTGCTGCAACTGCCGTCGGCTCGCATGGCGAAGGACTGTTTATTTACTTTGTTGCAACAACCAAGGCCGGTGTGCAGGTTGAGAATCCGCGGCAGATTAGCGCCTATCACTACCCGAAAAAATACAGCCCGAAAAGCCCGTCTTTTGCACGTGCTACATTAAAACACTGGCCTACGGTGAGCCAGTTCTTTATTTCGGGTACGGCCAGTATTGTCGGCCATGAAACTTTGCATGAAGAAAATGTATTGATACAGCTTGAAGAAATTCTGAAAAATATCGAGGCGCTAGTTGAAACAGTACGCGATACACATCAACAACCAATACGTGATATTACCGACCTTGCTTTAATGAAAGTGTATATTCGAAATCCGGATCATTTTGAAATGATTCAGGAAGCACTGTCACAACGTGTTGGTAAAGATGTCGATATCGTTTATTTGCATGGCGATATTTGCAGGGAAAACCTGCTATTGGAAATTGAAGCGCTTGCCGAGCTTAAGCACTAACACCACCCTGCTATTTTATATTCGTTAGCCAACCGCCTACGGCCTGAACAGGTGATGGATCGTCTGGATGGTTCAGCCATGCAACCAAAGCCAGTTTTGAATTTGGTTTATTATTTATTTTTGGTAAAGACATTTGCCAGTGTTCTGTGTCGGGCTTGCTTTGTGCATAACCGAGTACGACAAAATTATGCAACGCATGCAGTCCGTCATTCTCACCCGCGGTAATATCAACCTG
>JALTLP010000052.1 GCA_027001895.1 Chromatiales bacterium
TAATAATGTATTGCACGCTGTCTTTTTGTGCCTGGTGGATACGCTCAACGATTTCATGTTCGGCGTTGCTCTGAAAGCATTCAAGGCTATGTCCCGCGGCTTTTGCCTGCCCAACAAGTTGTTTGTCGATATCTTCCAGGCGGGTGGCACCGTAATGCTCGGGTTCACGCGTTCCGAGCAGGTTAAGGTTGGGACCATGAATAACCAGAAGTTGAGCCATAAAACGGAGTACCTTTTAGCTTATAAATAAGTAGTTTAGTGAAAATTAGCAGCAATTATAACTATTTTGCCGACATTTATTGTTGTTTTGACTACTTTTTAGGCCATTATTGTGCCTGAAGTTAATCGATATGTCTAATAAAACGAAAATAACAGCAATTCGATACATTTTGCCGCAGATTCGCTTCAGATGCTGTGACGAGTAGGCAATTTCTGTATAAAAAGCAGGCAAAATTTGCTGTGCATGTAAGCTGTGCCGGTTAAGTACGCTGATAAATTGCGTCTACACTTAATCATGAAATGAACAAATTTAACGCAATCGTTGGCCTGTGTCTGCTAACCCCGTGGGCTTATGTTGTGAGTCTTCAGGCCGAAGTTATAAAACCTTTGTACGCACTGCCTTACGTGGTTATTTATGGCCGCGATAGCTGCCCATTTACGCGCAATATGAAAAAAGAACTGAAGCGTGCAGCTATACCCTATCATTATAAAATAATAGATCGGCCAAATGTACAACAAAGCCTGTTTGCCCGAATGGAGGCGAGTGGTTTTACAACGGACGCATTTACCTTGCCGGTAGTCGATGTAAACAATACCTTGATGGTGCATCCGACCCCGCCGAAGGTGATAAATTATTATTTTTTTGATGAATAATAATGAAGTGGATAAAGAATTTAAATTAAGGGCTGTATCAGTTTTTCGATTTCTTCATAGGTGACTTCGTGGTTCAGGCGTTTAACAATATTTCCCTTACGGTCAATAATAACCGTAAAAGGTATAACATTAAGCCGGTTACCATAAGTCTGGCTTAACTGGATGCCCTCCTGCTCGGCTATCAGGATAGGATAGTTAACGCCCATTGGGTCGATAAAGTTAATTACTGCATTTAGCTCATCCAGTGCAATGCCGACAAAAGTTACACCCTTTTTCTCGTATTCGTCCTGGAATTCGATAAACGATGGCATTTCACGGCGGCAAGGAGGGCACCAGGTTGCCCAGAAGTTAAGAATAACCACTTTCCCGTCATATTCGGATGCATTGTGACTGACACCTTCCGGATCTTTCAGGGTGTAGTCAGGTCGACGCATGCTTTCCTGTTTGGCAACTTTTGCTGGCTGGCTGGTGGCAACAGCAGGTGCTTTTTGCTGTGTTATGTACCAGTTTGCAGCCACACCGGCGGCAATACCAATAACAATAATACCCAGTAGTAATTTTTTATTCATCTTCGACCTTTGGCTTTTTATTTTATGGCAAGGTTAACACGAGTTGTAAACTGTTCCACATTCATCGCGCCAACAATACGGAATTTTTTCTTTTCCTTTAAGCTGCTTTTATCAAAAAACAGGATGGCCGGTGGTGCGGTTACTTTTACATGTGCGAGTAATTGCTTGTCCAGTTCATCGTTAGCTGTAACGTCTGCCTGGATTAATACAAAGTTTGCTTTCAATAATTTTTGCACATTGGCATCACTAAAAACATAATCTTCATAGGTTTTGCAGTAAGTACACCAGTCTGCATAGAAGTCCAGCATGACACCTTTGCCCTGTGCTTTAGCCTGTTTCAATGCAGCATCGAGATCTTTAACCGTTTTAATTCGCTGAAACTTTAAATGCGAGCTTTGTTCTGCACTGCTGCCACCACTTTTCGAAATAAAGGCTGAACCGTGCAAAGGGTCGTTAAAGTTTCGTGCGCCGGACAAGCCGCCGAGTAATACAACCAGGCCGTAAATAATCAGGTAAACACCCGCACCTTTCCAGAATTTTTTCCAGCCAGATGCGCCTTCTTTAATGGGTTCCAGTGCACCAAGATAAACACCGGATACAATAAACAGCAATGCCCACATTCCCATAATATATGGCACTGGGATAAAGCTGATGCGTTCAAGCATGGAAATAGCAATGGCCAGTAAAATAACACCGGCAGTGTATTTAACAATATCCATCCAGGTACCGGCTTTAGGTAAGAACTTGCCACCGGTGGTACCAATAACCAGTAACGGTAAACCTAAACCGTTGCCCAGAACAAACATGGAGATAAAGCCAAGGAACATATCGCCTTCTTTAGCAGCAAGCGTTAATGCGCCAATAATAATCGGACCTGCACAGGGGCCAATAATTAAAGCAGATAAAATACCCATAATGGCAACACCAACCAGGTTACCACCTTTCTGGTTATTACTGATTTGACTTAATTTGCCCTGCAAAGATGCCGGTAATTGAATGGTAAAAAAGCCGAACATTGAAAAGGCCAGTGCAACAAAGATAAGTGCAAACGGAATAAGAATAAACGGGCTCTGGAAGTAAGCCTGTATATTAAATGAACCGGAAACCAGACTAACGAGTAGCCCCATTGTACCGAAGGTGAGTGCCATGGCTTCAACATAAACGAGCGACATCATAAATGCACCGGCTGTTGTTACTTTCTCGCCCTGGCCGACAATAATGCTGGATAAAATAGGAATCATCGGGTACATGCAGGCTGTAAAAGCTAAAGCCAAACCACCGAGGAAGAAACCGATAATAATTTTCCACAACTGGCCGGAACCCAGTAGTTGCTCATACTGGTCCTGTTCAGAAACAAAGCCGGATGTATCTGAAGCCGGGCTTGTTGATGCTGCTTGAGGGGTTACAGCTGTCGTACTGCCGCCGGGATTTATCTTAACTTCAATTGTTTTATGAATCGGCGGGTAGCAGATACCGGTTTTTTCGGCACAGCCCTGGTAGGTAATTTTAAGTTTGGTTAAAACGACCTTGTCGGTTGAATTAACCAGTGGAATCTGAACATCCGTCTTATTGTGGTAAACCTCTATTTTGCCGAAGAACTCGTCGTCTTTAATATCGCCTTTTTGATAGTTTACCTTGCCGATGGTAACGCCGCTGCCTTCTTTGATAACCAGCTTGAATTTATCGCGGTACATGTAATGGTCGGCAGCAATTTCCCAGTGGGCATTTACGGTATTGCCTTTTAGTTCATAACCAAACTGAAAGGCCTGGTCTGGTTCGAGGATTTCGTTCTCGTCTTCACCCAGTCCAAGGCTGGAGCTTAGAGAATCCAGTGCCTGTACACCCCCTGCTGCCATTGCCGGGGTAAAACCGTTTGAAAAAATCAAGCCAGAAAGTAACAAGAAAAGAAGGGGGAGTTTTTTTAACATACTAAAATCCTGCATTGAGGGTTAATGTGGCCGGACAATGGTTGCTTTTGTTCTTTATTTTAAACCACGACTAATTTGTAAGCTAAAGACCAGAACAACGGTTCATAGTTCAAGTATTCTTCTAATTGCTATCATTTTCAATGTGTTGTTGCACATTGCAAACCTGTATACAGGCTTTTTACAGCTTGTAAGTATCAGTTAATTTGGCAAAAAATGCTATAAGCCACGCGACTCTTCTTCAATTATATGGCGAATATTTATGTTGTATTTGTTCGGGTCGAGTATGGTTTTAATTTCGGTGGCGTGTGGCCCTTTTTGCCAATGTGGGTTGGCCAGGTTCATGATTTTACGCTTTTTAAAGGGCTTCTTGTGTTTATCCAGTACCAGCATAATCATGGGGCGCAGGCGGGCTGTTTTACTGGCCGAAATGACCACCCCAACCGGGCCCTTGTCGAGTTCAACCAGTGAGCCTATTGGGTAAATGCCGAGGCATTTAATCAGGCTTTCAACCAGTTCCTTGTTAAAGTCTTTTTCTGCCCATTTATAAATATTATTCAATGCTTCGTAAGGCGAGATGCCATCGTGGTAACAGCGGTCACTGGTGACGGCATCGTAAACATCGACGATTGCGATAATCTGGGTGAGTAAAGGTATTTTGTGTTCCGGGAGCTGGTCAGGGTAGCCGCAGGCATTTTTGCGTTCATGGTGGTGTAATACTGCGTCGAGCACGTCCTGGGGCATGTTTTTTTCATCTTTTAACAGCTGAAAGCCAAGTTCAGGGTGCTGTTTCATAATATTAAATTCTTCGGCAGTAAGTTTTCCGGGTTTGTTCAGTATTTCGTCCGGTATTTTCATTTTGCCGAGATCATGCAGCAAGCCACCCAGGCCAACCATATTAAGTTGCTCTTTATCCAGCCCGAGGCAGCGGCCAAAACTGAGTGCCAGTATGCAAACATTGATACAGTGGTTGGCGGTGTATTCGTCACGCTGTTTCAGGAAAGTGAGCCAGACTAAAGCATGTGGGCTGCTTATTACCTGGTCGGCCAGTTCACTCACCAGTTGCCGGGCTTTGCTGGTATCAATGCTTGTACCTAGTCGAACGTCTTGTAATGCCTGGTTTACGTACTGGGTTGTTTTATTAAAGATAAGCCGCGATTGTTGCAGGCGTTTCATGTACTTGTCGTGGTCGACCTCATCCGGGTTAGACGAGCGGTTGACATTAAGCGTTTCTCTTTCCTTGATAACAGTTGTGGGGCGGTTGGCGAGAATTTGTAACTGACCTCTTATTTCTGGGGCAGAAAGCTCTTCATCGACATAAACAAATTCACAAACGGTCTTAACTTCTTCGAGCAGTTCGTCGCTGTCAATAATAAAGCCCTGAAACAAAAACGGCGACTCAAGCCAGGGGCGATCCAGTTCACCGACATACATGCCAAGGCTGAGATATTCAGGCGTGATTTTAATTTTCTTATTCATACTACGTTTATTTTTCCAGCGACCGTTTTATCCACTCTAAATATGCCTGTGAACCGTGGTTTATATCCAGTGCGATAAATTCAGGGAGCTCATACGGATGCTGTTGTTTTACCAGGCTTTCTAATGCAGGTAAGTTTTGCTGGCTGGTTTTTAGCAACAACAGGCTTTCTGTATCCTGTTCAATTTTCCCCTGCCAGCGATAAACCGATTCAATCGCCGGAATAATATTAACACAGGCTGCCAGCCGTGCTTCAACGATTGCGGTGGCAAGTTTGGCCGCAACATCAGCATCTGGGCAGGTTGTCAGTGCAATACAAGTATCAGATTTCAATGTGCCAACTTTATAATTATGGGGATCACTCTTTATATAATAGCCAAGCTGTTTCAGTTTTGCAGGTTGTTTCTTTTTATTTTGTCCGTAGTCTTTAAATCCGTAAATAAGTCCCCATCTAGGCTGTATGTCATTTTTTCGCATTTTATTTTTGCTCTTTCTCGGGATCCCGGTACTCGAAATTTACCTGCTGCTTAAAGTAGGTGGCTTGATTGGGCCATTACCAACTGTCGTGCTGGTTGTTCTGACAGCCGTGGTGGGGGTGTGGTTACTGCGTATGCAGGGCTATATCACCATTGCTCGAATGCAGGAGAGCCTTAATCGTGGCGAACTCCCGGCGACCACCATGCTTGAAGGCGTGATGTTATTTGTGGCCGGTGCTTTATTGCTGACCCCGGGATTTTTTACCGATACGATTGGTTTTTTGTTGCTCGTTCCGGCTAGCCGGGGCTGGATAGCAAGATTAATGCTGCGCAATATGATGGTGATGAGCCAGTTTAAAACAGCCCAGACCACTCAGGGTAGTCAAACTTACCAATCTTCGGCAACCGAAGTGATTGAAGGTGAGTTTATTTCTCACAACGATAAAAAGCATTAATAACAGGCGTTTAGGGGCTTGACAGTATGTAAAACATGTCTATTATTAGCACTCACTGCTGATGAGTGCTAATAATAAGATTAGTTCATCATAATTACTTTTAACTTATTGATTTTATTAATCTTTTACTAGGAGAAAGAAACAAATGAAGATCCGTCCTTTACACGACCGTGTCGTCGTTCGCCGTATGGCAGAAGAAACAACCACAGCAGGTGGGATCGTGATCCCAGACAGTGCTACCGAAAAGCCCGCCGAAGGTGAAATCATTGCTGTCGGTAATGGCAAATTGAATGACAGTGGCAAAGCTATGCCATTAGAAGTAAAGGTTGGCGACAAGGTTTTATTCGGAAAATATGCTGGCCAGGAAGTAAAAGTGGGTGGCGAAGAAGTTGTCGTAATGAAAGAAGAAGACATCATGTGTGTTCTTGAAGGTTAGGTTAATAACCCTTATTACGAAATACAGAATATAAATTTAGAATTTCCAATACAGATTTTCAGAGGAACAAATTATGAGTGCAAAAGAAGTTAAATTTAGTGATGACGCTCGTCATCGTATGTTGGCAGGTGTAAACACACTGGCAAACGCGGTAAAAGTTACACTGGGTCCGAAAGGTCGTAACGTTGTTTTAGATAAAAGTTTTGGTGCGCCAACCATTACAAAAGATGGTGTATCGGTTGCCAAAGAAATTGAATTATCCGACAAGTTCGAGAACATGGGTGCGCAAATGGTTAAGGAAGTTTCTTCACAAACTTCAGACGTTGCCGGTGACGGTACAACCACAGCAACCGTTCTTGCTCAGGCTATTTTAACTGAAGGTATGAAAGCCGTTGCGGCGGGTATGAACCCGATGGATTTAAAACGCGGTATTGATAAAGCTACTGCGGCTGTTGTTGAAAGCCTGAAAACAATGTCAAAACCTTGCTCAGACGACAAAGCCATTGCTCAGGTAGGTACTATTTCTGCCAACTCTGACGAAGAAATCGGAACCATCATTGCCGATGCAATGGGTAAGGTTGGTAAAGAAGGTGTTATCACTGTAGAAGAAGGTTCCGGGTTTGCAAACGAACTCGACGTTGTAGAAGGTATGCAGTTTGACCGTGGTTACCTGTCTCCATACTTTGTAAACAACCAGCAAAGCATGACTGCTGATCTGGAAGAACCTTATATCCTGTTACACGACAAGAAAATCTCAAACATTCGTGACTTGCTGCCAACACTGGAAGCGGTTGCAAAATCAGGTAAGCCATTATTAATTATTGCCGAAGATGTTGACGGTGAAGCATTAGCAACACTGGTTATTAACAACATGCGTGGCATCGTTAAAGTATGTGCCGTTAAAGCGCCTGGCTTTGGTGACCGTCGTAAAGCCATGTTACAGGATATTGCTATTTTAACAGGTGCAACCGTTATTTCTGAAGAAGTCGGTTTAGCACTTGAAAAAGTAACATTAGACGATTTAGGTACTGCAAAACGTATCTCAATCAGCAAGGAAGAAACCACCGTAATTGACGGTGCAGGTAACTCCAAAGAAATTTCTGAACGTGTAGAACAGATTCGTGCACAAATTGAAGAGTCTTCATCTGATTATGATAAAGAAAAACTTCAGGAACGTGTTGCTAAATTAGCAGGTGGTGTTGCCGTTATCAAAGTCGGCGCCGCAACCGAAGTAGAAATGAAAGAAAAGAAAGCACGTGTTGAAGATGCCCTGCA
>JALTLP010000053.1 GCA_027001895.1 Chromatiales bacterium
AAAATGACGTGTTTCACTCTTGGCCTTACTTTTTTGTTCGAGTTGAGAATTAATGATTTTATCTGTCATTTTAAATTCTGTTACAGTTTTGTGATATTTGCTTTATACAATTAATTTATTTGGTTGACTTAAGCAGTGATATTAATGCTAAAAAGCATGAATAGCCAGAAAGTTTGCTTAAACTTTATTAAAAAAGCAGGGAAAAAGTATTATTTATCATTGAATAATAAACCTGAACTTTTTATTTGTAAATTGTACTAAGCTTGTAACTGAAATTTTAGTATTCCTGGTAGTGGAGTTCCATACATGTTAATCAAAAAGTCTGTCAGTATTAGATCTTCCGAGATAACTCCCAGAGATATTTATGAACAGCGTCGAAAATTTTTAAAGACCTCTATTCATGCCGGTATTGGTCTGGCAACCAGCGGTTTATTAACAACGTATTCTCCCGGTGTTTTTGCAGGTTATGGTTTAAAGCGGTTAAAACATACTAAAAATAGCCGCTTTACAGTTGATGATGAATTAACAAAATATAAAGATGTAACAACTTACAATAATTTTTATGAATTTGGTACCAGCAAATCTTCACCGGCTGCAAATGCAGGTAAACTGACAACCGAACCCTGGTCAATCAGGGTGGAAGGCCATGTTGAAAAACCGGCTAGTTATCATCTTGAAGATCTTATAAATGAAAATGCGCTGGAAGAACGTATTTACCGGCTACGTTGTGTTGAGCGCTGGTCAATGGTTATACCCTGGCTGGGTTTTCCACTTGCAGAGTTAATAAAAAAAGTGAAGCCAACATCAAAAGCAAAATATGTAGAGTTTTCTACCTTGTATCGACCGGATGAAATGAAAGGGCAACGTCGAAGTGTACTGGACTGGCCCTATGTTGAAGGTTTGCGAATAGATGAAGCGATGAACCCTCTGGCGTTCCTTGCAGTCGGGCTTTATGGTGAAGTATTGCCAAACCAGAACGGTGCACCCATTCGTCTGGTTGTGCCCTGGAAGTATGGTTTTAAAAGTATCAAGTCAATTGTAAAACTACGCTTTACCGAACAGCAACCGGTGAGTAGCTGGACCCGTGCAGCTCCAAATGAGTACGGTTTTTACTCAAATGTTAATCCTGAGGTTGACCATCCACGCTGGAGTCAGAGCAGGGAAAGGCGCATTGGTGATTTCTTTAAACGCAAAACGCTTATGTTTAATGGTTATGCAGACGAAGTGGCACACCTTTATAAAGGTATGGACTTAAAAAAATATTTTTAACCATTATTCTAAAGAAGTAATAAATGCGTATTGCAAAAGTAGTCATTTTTATTTTGTGTCTTGTACCCATAAGCCTGTTATTTTATAAATTTTTTAATGATGGCCTCGGCGCTAATCCCTTTGAAGCATTAACCCGCCAGAGTGGCGAATGGACCCTGCGCTTTTTATTACTAACCTTAAGTCTGACACCATTAAAAATATTGCTCAGAAAAAGCTGGCCATTAAAATTTCGACGAATGATTGGCCTGTTTGTTTATTTTTATGCATCTATCCACCTGTTAACTTATATCTGGTTTGATCAGTTCTTTGACTGGGGTGAAATCTGGACAGATATTATTAAACGTCCGTTTATTACCATGGGGATGCTGTCGTGGTTTATCTTGTTACCTTTAGCGGCTACCTCGACCAATGCCATGAAAAAACGTGCTGGACGTTACTGGAAAAAAATACACCAGCTTATTTATCTGGTAGGGGTATTGGTCTTGCTGCATTATTTTATGCTGGTGAAGGCTGATATTTTGTGGCCTCTTATTTACAGCGCCATTTTTACCTGCCTGATGCTGGTTCGCTTGTGGAAATTACAGGCACCGTTCTCTGCCCTCAAAAACGCTGCATTTTATACGCGTTTAAAAAATTAGTTTCTGCTAATATACTCGTTGCAGATTGCATTTTTACTGTGCATAAACCTCTAAAATCAGACGATAATCTCTAGCTTTTTTAGTGGCGACAGTTATAATCTGTCTGGATTATAATAAAATATAGATTTTGTTGTTAAATCAATAATTTAGTCTTACGTTTATAAATCACCTGTATGTTATGTATATAAAAAGGGTTGTTTGTTAACGATTGCTGCTGTGGCATACTTGCCGCATTAATTTTGAAACAAATTCTGTATATGAGCAGAAAATAACTACGTGAGAGACCGTAGAGGAGAACCGAATGTCGATTAATCGTCGTGAATTTATTCAAGTAATGAGTATGGCCGCAGCTGCCGGCATGGTACCAGGTTGTAGTAAGTCAGATTCAAATGGTAAATCTGGAGCAGCAGGCAAATCTCCAGAAGATATTTATGATATCCCTAAATTTGGTAATGCCACTATTATGCATTTTACCGATTGTCATGCTCAGCTCAATCCAATTTATTTCCGCGAACCGAATGTAAACCTCGGTATTGGTGGTTCGCTTGGTCAGCCTCCACACCTGGTTGGCACCAAACTTCTGGAGCACTTTGGTATTAAACCTAATACACTCGAAGCCCATGCTTTTACTTACCTTAATTACGACAAGGCAGTAAAACAGTACGGTGCAGTCGGTGGTTTCGCTCATTTACGTACTTTGGTTAAAAAATTACGTGCTGAAATGGGGCCTTCGCTGTTAATTGATGGTGGTGATACCTGGCAGGGTTCTTATACAGCCTACAAGTCGCGTGGTGCTGATATGGTGGGTGCCTGTAACCTGTTAGGTGTTGATGTAATGACCGGACACTGGGAGTTCACCTATCTTGATAACGAAGTCATTAAAAACGTAAAAGATTTTAAAGGTGACTTTGTTTGCCAGAACGTTTTTGTAAAAGACGATGCTGCCTTTGATTACAAGTTTGAAGACTTCGAAGGTTTTAACGAAAATACTCAGCGTGCATTTAAACCTTATACTATAAAAGATCTCGGTGGTGTGCGTGTTGCTGTTATCGGCCAGGCGTTCCCATATACCCCTATTGCTAACCCGCAACGTTTTATTCCTGACTGGTCATTTGGTATTCGTGAATCAGAAATGCAAAACACGGTAGATATGGTTCGTGAAAAAGAAAAACCGGATCTGGTTATTGTTATTTCACATAACGGTATGGACGTAGACCTTAAAATGGCATCACAGGTAACCGGTATCGATGCTATCTTTGGCGGACATACACATGACGGTGTACCACAGCCAACGGTTGTGAGTAACAAGGCTGGTAAAACATTAGTAACCAATGCCGGATCAAACGGTAAGTTCCTTGGTGTTATGCAGTTCGACGTTAAAAACGGTAAATTGCAGGACTTCCGCTACCGCCTGGTACCTGTATTCTCAAAAATGCTTGAAGCAGACAAAGAAATGCAGGCATATATTGATGGTGTGCGTAAACCTTACCTCGATATGTTAACCGAAGAATTAGCCGTTGCTGAGTCCACCATGTATCGACGTGGTAACTTTAATGGTACTTTCGATCAAATCATCTGTGATGCCTTGCGTGTTGTAAACGGTGCGCAAATTTCACTGTCACCGGGCTTCCGCTGGGGTACCACGGTACCTGAAGGGCAGGTGATTACTATGGATAATGTAATGGATCAAACCTGCTTAACGTACCCCGAAACCTACGTGCGTGAAATGGCCGGTTCAGAACTTAAACTTATCCTCGAAGATGTGGCAGACAATATCTTTAACACCGACCCGTACTACCAGCAAGGTGGTGATATGGTTCGTGTGGGTGGCCTGGACTATACCATTGACCCACATAAAACTATTGGCAAGCGTATTACTGAAATGCGTCTTGATGATGGCACCGTTATCGAGGCAGATAAGAAATACACTGTCTCTGGTTGGGCAACGGTGGGCTCAAAAGCACCGGGCAAACCTATCTGGGATGTGGTTGCAGAGTACCTGCGTGATGAGAAAGTTGCCAAGATTGGTAAATTCAACACACCAAACATTGTTGGCATGACATCTAACCCGGGTATGAAAGACTACCTTGGTGCAACCAGCTAAGTTAATTAATAATTAGCTAAAAAAGCGCTAACCGAAAGGTTGGCGCTTTTTTTTATTTAAAAATAAATTTAACCACGAAGGACACGAAGAACACGAAGATTTATTTTTTATGTTCATGTTGAGAATCAAAAAATATGATGAGCAGAAATGACAAATACTAATGTTTTTAAATAGTTAAAATCATTTTTTCTTCGTGTTCTTTGTGTCCTTGGTGGTTAGCTTTTATTGTTCAGTCTATCCGCTAACTTCTTCATCATATCTAAATCAACCGACACTTGATGTTGTTGCCACAGTTCTATTTGTGGCTCAATCAGTGAAGCCATCATTTCAATATGTTCGTCGCTATCATTCAGTGCTGGAATATAATGGTATTGTTCGCCACCGGCATTTAAAAATAGCTCACGGTTTTGCATGTTAATTTCTTCGAGTGTTTCGAGACAGTCGGCTGAAAAGCCGGGGCAGGCCACATGCACATTTTTGATGCCTTGTTGTGCCCATTCTGTCAGGGTTTTATCGGTATAGGGTGTTAACCATTGTTCTACCCCCATACGCGACTGGAAACTGAGCGCCCATTGCGAGTCTTCCAGTTTTAGTTCTTCTGCTAACAGACGGGCTGTTTTATGACATTCACAAAAATAAGGATCACCGGCTGCCAGATTAGCTTTGGGTAAACCATGAAAAGATAAAAGTAATTTATCCGGCTGTTCAAGCGTTTGCCAGCTATTGCGAATAGAATTGGCCAGTGCAGTAATATACTGCGGTTTGTCGTGGTAGTGGTTTATAAAATTAATTTCGGGCAGAAAGCGCCATTGTTTGACGGCAGTTGCAACGGCATCAAAAACGGATGCAGTGGTTGTTGCTGAGAACTGTGGGTATAAAGGTAATACGATAATTTTATTTACATTGTCCTGTTTAAGCTTTTCTAAAGCAGTTTTAATTGAGGGCTGCCCATAACTCATACCAAGCGCAACACAAACATCACTATGTTTATTAGTCAGTGCTTCACGTAATTTTTCTTCCTGAGCCTGGCTAATCGTTAGTAAGGGCGAACCTTGCTCGGTCCAGATTTGTTGGTAGGCATGTGCCGCTTTTCGGGGTCTGAATCTTAAAATAACACCATGTAATATCAACCACCAGAGCCAGCGAGGTTTATCGACGACACGTGGGTCGCTTAAAAATTCATCAAGGTATTTTCTGACCGCAGAGGTTGTTGGTTCGTCGGGTGTGCCCAGGTTGACAAGTAAAATACCGGTTTTGAACGGGGTGGAATGATCATAGGGTTTATTATTGTTAGGCATAGTCAGGATTTTACTGATAGCATTCACTATATGCAAATATAAAACTTTTAGTAATAAGGAAAGCGTGATGCGTATCGTTATTTTAGATAAAGCTAGCCTTGATTGTGGCGACATAGACTTTTCTGCATTTAAGCAACTGGAAAGTGAACTGATAAGTTATGACAATACACACTTTGATGATGTTTATTGGCGAATAAAAGGCGCTGATATCGTGATAACAAATAAAGTTGTTATTGATGCATCTGTATTGGAAAAAGTCAGTCATTTAAAACTAATTTGTATCGCTGCGACCGGAACAAATAATATTGATTTGCTCACGGCAAAAAAACATAAAGTCACTGTTTGTAATGTTAACGGATACGCCACAGCGTCTGTTGTGCAACATGTGTTTATGTTGATTACGGCATTAAATACTAATTTAAAGAATTATCAGCAAGCACTAACTGATGGGCGATGGAGTAACAGTGATTTTTTCTGTTTGCTGGATTATCCGATTACTGATCTTGCTGGTAAAACAATGGGTATTATTGGTTATGGTGAACTTGGAAAAGGGGTGGCCAAAGTCGCTAAAGCTTTTGGGATGAAGGTCATTGTGGCCGAGTCTTTAACAAATTCTACTCGTGATAATATTAAACGTGTCCCATTAAAGACATTGCTGGCCGAGTCAGATGTGGTTAGCTTGCATTGTCCATTAACAGATAGTACAAGAAACCTGATTTCAAAAAATGAACTTGAAATAATGAAGCCCTCAGCCATTTTAATTAACACCGCAAGAGGTGGTATTGTGGATGAGGCAGCGTTACTTGAAGCTTTGCAGAATAAAAGTATTGCTGCTTCCGGGATTGATGTATTAGAGCAGGAACCGCCAGCAAAGGATAATGCTTTATTAACGTCAGGACTCAATAATCTGATTATTACGCCACATATTGCCTGGGCAAGCCAGTTATCCCGCCAGCTTTTACTGGACGGCGTGGTTGCTAACATTAAAGCCTTTTTACAGGGTAATGCACAAAATGTGGTTAATAATTAGAACAGTGTGATAGCAATCACAGCTAAGTTACAGGGTAGGAGTATTCTTTGGCCTTTCATTCATATTGAAGAGGAAGCATTATGAAAATTATTAATAAAGTTTATTTACTCTGTCTTTCCGGCTTGCTGATGTCACCACAAGTCTTTGCCGGGCAAATGGGTGGCGGGCAGGGCCATATGCCAAAACAGGCACCACGACAAATGTCGGGACAATCGGCTGGTAGCATGAACAGGCAAATGCAGCAGCAAACACAAATGCAGGAACATATGCAAAATCAGGGAACTGATAATAATGCAGCCGGTTCCATGTCTGAGCAGATGCATGAATCGCAAAATAAAATGGACATGAATACGAAAAACAATAAAACAATGGAAATGAATAATGCCAGCGAAGAAATGACAGGTTTTTCACGTGGTACGGTTGCCCGTTCTGTTTTCACCACAACTATTGATAATCGTGAGCCGGTTGATAAGCTGAAAGAAGTGGCTAATCAAGATAAGGTTTTCTATTTTACCGAGCTGCGTGATATGACCGGACAAACGGCCAAACATCGCTGGGAATACAATGGTAAGGTCGTTGCAGAAGTTAAATTTAATGTACGTGGGCCACGCTGGCGTGTCTGGTCGAAAAAAACATTTCAACCAGGTTGGTCGGGTAACTGGAAAGTATCGGTGGTAAATGGTGCAGGCGAAGTAATTTCTGAAGATGTGATTGCTTATTCACAAAATCAGCATATGAACCGGGGAAGTCGTTCAACTGAAATGAATAACGCATCCATGCAACAGCAGACAGAAGGTACGGGAACGTCTCCTGAAAATGCAGCTCCATCGGGTATGCAAACACAGTAACAAATAAATTTTGCCTTGCAAAAAATGCTCCATTTTTATGGGGCATTTTTTTTGTTTAAACATCATTACGTTAGCAATTTTAGTTAAATTGCTGGTTTAAGTGTCGAAATTCCGGCTGGTAATATTAACGCTGTACGAATTTTAAAAGCATGCTAGTGTTATTTACAAAGGGTTATATTTTAACTGTACTATTGGGGGCAGGAAAATGACTACACCATTTGAACCAACCGTTGGTCAGTGGTATCAGGATGACGACCAACGTATCTTTGAAGTTGTTGCATGGGATCT
>JALTLP010000054.1 GCA_027001895.1 Chromatiales bacterium
AAATAGAACCCGCTATATTATTAAACTATTACAGGATTTATTCTTATGATACTCGATACTTTCTCAATTGCCGGCATTGTTGCGCTTGTACTGGTCGTGGTCGCACTGTTTTTAATTTGCAAAATTCGCGGCTGTAATAAACCGCATTGTTAATTATTTATACCCGCCTTGCAGTCAGTTGTTTTTAATACCCAACACCTTTTCTGATTGAAAAAATTCATCAGGCTGATTACTATCTTTTAACTTAAAACAAAAAATAACACCGGGTATTCATGCAATACAAAAAATTAGGTCGTACTGACCTGGACATTAGTCTTATCGGTCTGGGAACCATGACATGGGGCTTTCAAAACACTCAGGCCGAGGGTTTTGAACAAATGGATTATGCGCTTGCACAAGGCATTAACTTCTTTGACACCGCAGAAATGTACGCCGTACCACCCACAGCAGAAACCTTTGGTACAACCGAAACCATTATTGGTAACTGGTTTGCTGCACGTAATAATCGAGATAAAGTTATTCTGGCTTCCAAAATAACGGGGCCCGGCCTTCCCTGGATACGTAACGGCAGTGCGATTAATAAAAAAAATATTCAGCTAGCGCTTGAAGGCAGTTTAAAAAGATTACAAACCGATTATATCGACCTGTACCAACTGCACTGGCCAAACCGTGGTTCTTATCATTTTGGTCAGGCCTGGAACTATGACCCGCATTTTAGTAAACAGGCCGAGCAAGACAGTTTTCTTGAAATTCTAAATACCCTGCAATCGTTAATAGATGAAGGCAAGATCCGTCACGTAGGTTTGTCCAATGAAACCGCGTGGGGAATTACAAAGTGGCTGCAACTGGCCGAGCAGCATAGTTTACCCCGTATGGCCTCTATTCAAAACGAATACTCGTTACTTTGCCGTTACTTCGAACCGGACTTAAGTGAAATTGCAATCCATGAGGACTGTGGCTTACTGGCCTGGTCGCCCTTATGCCGTGGAAGCTTAAGCGGTAAATATTTAAACGGTGCATTACCGGAAGGGTCTCGGCTGGCAATTGAAACACGACCAGATCACCGCGCCCACCAGCAAACTGAAATAGCAACACAGAAATATGTAGAACTTGCAAAACAACATGGACTGGATCCATCGCAGATGGCACTGGCCTTTGTTAACAGCCGCCCTTTTATCAGTTCAACACTGATCGGCGCAACCAATATGCAACAGCTAAAAGATAATATTGATTCGATTAATATTAAATTATCGGATGAAGTCCTTAAAGGTATTGCAGAGATAAGACGCAATCATCCAATGCCTTTTTAAATTAAAGCTAACACGAAGCCTACCGTTATGTTGCCGGGCTTATTGCCTAAGCTGAAGAAAATACGGACTACAACTGGGATGATATATCCGACTTACTGGAATAAAAAGGTTTTAAAATACAGGATTTTATTTTAGGCCCGTATCTGGACTAAATATTTTTTATCCCTTTGACAGTAATGCCCTGGAAAACTTGTTAAGTGCAGCAACTGTCTCGGTATCAAAAGTTGTTGATATTCTGTCTTCTACAAGTTTTACTTCTTTTTTTGCCAGCTCAAGTCGACGCAAACCTGATTCGGTTAACACCACATAAAATGAACGCTTATCTCTGCTATTGGCTTTATTTTTAACGATACCGGCACTTAATAACTGATTAACAAGCACACTCATTGTTGCGCGGGTGACATTCATATATCGACTTAAATCGGACACCGTTATATTACCTGACTTTTCCAGAAACACCATTACCCTGAACTGTGGTATGCGCAAACCGGAATACATTAATGCAAGGTTAAGTTTTTTTTCGAACTGCTGTGTGGCTTCCAGCAGTTCTAATACCTGAAGCTTATCCATTTTATGCCTTTTATCAGAGATAGTTAGTTCGACTAACAATCAAAAAACTGTTTCACTAAATTACATTATTTGCATATTCTTTAATTAGATTGTGTCACAAAGCACAGCTGTTTAAAACGTAGCATTACAACTATTATACCGGAGATCACTATGAGTACTGCAATACAACCCTGCCCTGTTTCAGAGGCTGTTCTTGAAGATCGTATTTCAACACTTGAATCGACAATATCTGAATTACAAAAACGTGTACCCGATAACAAAGTTTCAATTATTGTTCTGTCAGGTGATTTTGATAAAGCCATGGCTGCTTTTTTTATGGCAAATGGAGCTATTGGTATGGGCATGGAAGTCACCATGTTTTTTACCTTTTGGGGTTGCTCGGTTATAAAAAAGGGGCGTCGTTTAAAAGGCAAAAAAATGACTCACAAACTTATCAACCTGATGTTGCCAGGTAGCGCAAAAGATCTTGCACCATCAAAAATGTCATTTGGCGGCATTGGTCGTAAAATGTTTAACTATATGATGAAAGGTCAGATGGCATCACTGGAAGAACAGATTGAGATAGCCGTTGAAGGGGGTGTCAAGTTTCAGGTCTGTTCTCCATCACTGGGCATGATGGGCTTCGACGATGATGAATGGGTTGTACCCGTTGATATTTGTGGGGTTGCAGCCATGTATGATGTAGCACTGAATGCCAGAACGGCTTACTTTATTTCGTAACAACGACCAACAATAAAATAAATATTCGCTGTCATTGCAAGGTAGTACTGAAACGAAATTAGTTCAGTACTACTGCAATAACCTGCCAGTCTGTTTTCTAACGACCAAAGGTTACATTCATACCAACAAAATAACTGGTAAGCGAACTTTCCATCCTGTCGGCACTGTCGCTTCCAACAACATCAAAGTCAAGATACTTTGCACCAAAGGACATACCAAACCCGCCAGCAAACGATACACTAGCGCCCACACCCACATGCCGGTTTATACCGCGCATGGTTGAGTCTGGGCCGGTTCCTGAATCTGTCTGAATACCAAGGCGAGTAAAACCAAAACCAGCTTCAATATAGGGCCTGAACCGCCCACGACGATTAAAGGTATAATTTGCATTAGCGAGCAAATGTTTTTCATTGATCGTTCCACTAAACGTGGAGCTTGTTCCGCTAAAGTCTCTTGTTACTGCCGAAAAAGCGCCACCAACACTCAGGCCAAAATCAAAACCATATTGATAGGCAATACCTGTTGCCTGTTCGTTTTCATCTGCACGAAATCGATAACCCTGAACAGTAAAATCGGTGGTCTCCCAGCGAGTATTGTAAGAACCAATTGAAATACTGCTATACCCTGCATAAGCTGCCGGTGACAGGAATATAAAAAAAATATAAATTATCTTTTTCATTTACATCCTCCGCTAAGGACTAAAATTATTTTATCTTTTAAGTATAGCTGTAAATCAGGGTAACCTGTAAGCAGGTTAAATTTAATCATTATTCGATAAAACTGTGAACCAGATAAGAAATATTTTATATCATATGTCTGTAAAATATTAAAAAAACATGGCCTGATAGAAATTACAAAAAATACATTATTGTAATACTTATAATGTTCTTAACTTAATCAGGTTATTTATAAACTGCCAGTGCAAGCTAATACCAAATAAAACAGCAATATGAAATAACTCATGCGGGCCAAGCACCCCAGGAATAACAACTGGTAATTGTAAAAATTCCAGAGTAGCACCAAAAGTGTATGCCACCCCACCAAGGATAAGTGGCTTGATTATTTTAAAACCATGCAGACGATGAGTATGGTATGCAGAGAATATTGCTGCCCAACCCAGCCCAAGATAAAACATTAGTCCTATCCATTCAGCCATGTCATTAAAAAAAATAGATTTCCATGTTATACCAACAATGGCCAACGTCCAGATAATAAGCAAAAAACCCCAGCGCCAGAAACCTTTAAATAAAATAGAATGCACCGGTGTAAAGCTACCGGCAATTAAACCAAAAATGGCAGCATGATCCAGTCGTTGCAGTACTGCTCGAGCTGTGCCTCCAAGTTCAAGTAAATGAAACACACCACTCATGGAAAGCAAAAACACAACCGAAAAAACAAAAACACTGACAGCAGCCACATGGCCGGCATGACCACGTGCATAATTAATTAAACGAATACCTATGATAAAAAATACGACCGCTGCCAGCAAGTGACTGATGGAACTAAATGGATCTGTAAAACCGGGGATTGATATAGGAATCATAATTTACTGTACAACAAATATTAGCTTTATATTACTTTAAACTTTAACAAGCTTGTTTACTTGCTACCAATAGACACCTTGCTTAAATTTTTCTTTCAAAAAATCGATAAACACACGAACCTTAACCGGCAAATAACCTTGTGATGGATAAACCAGCCAGATAGCATTGTCGAAATCGTTTGCAGTAACACTATAATCCGGAAATAATTTAACTAAACTTCCCTCCTGCAATTCCTGCCATACGGTCCATTGTGTTAATAAACTTATTCCCATGTCCTGCATCGCACATTGTTTAAGTGCCAAGGCATTACTCACTGAAATGTTTCCGCTAATATTAGCCATAATAATTTCGCCCTGCTTGTTCCTGAAACCCCACTGGTTGTTATAACCACGCATTGGAAATATCAGGCAATTATGCTGCGCCAGATCTTGTGGTTTTTGCGGCGTTCCATATTTTTTTAGATAGGCCGGGCTAGCACAAACAACAAAATTCATATCGTGTAAGCGTGTTGCCACCAGGCTTGAATCGGCTAACGATCCCAGCCGTACTGCAACATCAATCCCTTCGGCTAACAGGTCCAGGTTTGCCTCGGTCATTTCAACGTCCAGTGAAAGCCCTGGGTAGCGACACATAAATTCTGATATTAAAGGCATAATCGCCATATTGCCGAAGGTCGTCGAAGTGGTGATGCGCAACCGCCCAACCGGATTTTCACTGATATCACTGGCCATAAGCTGGGCCTGTTGCAGCTCGTCAATGACAGGCTCTATACGTTGAAAATACAGGTGCCCCGCCTCGGTAGGCTGCATTTGCCGAGTCGTTCGCTGCAACAAGCGCACTCCCATTTCGTCCTCTAACGCCGCAACGGCACGAGACACAGAAGACGGTGCTAAATCATGGTCGCGCGCAACCGCAGCAAAACTGCCTCTGCGTACTACATCAACGAATATTTGCAGGTAATTCAGGTCCATTCATGCAATATACGCAATAATCAATTGCAATGGAATATGTTTATTGCATTTAATTGTTACTCTAAGCTTACTTCCACAAATTAAACTCCAAGCGAAATAAGGAACAAGCCAATGACAACACTACTCCGTATCGACGCAAGCGCTCGCACCAGCGGCTCTCATTCACGAACACTGGCAAACCTCTTAGAAGCAGAATGGTTAAAAGCTCACCCGGGTGGAAAAGTTGTAAACCGGGACCTGGTTGACCCCGTCATTCCACAAATTGAAGACAAAACCATCCAGGGCTATTACACCCCAGCGGATCAAATGACCGATGAATTAAAAAACGCAACCGCATTGTCTGACCAGCTTATTGCTGAAGTGATGGCCGCTGACAGCCTGTTAATTGCTACACCCATGTACAATTTTTCTCTGCCCGCTTCACTCAAAGCCTGGATAGATCAGATAGTTCGAATCGGCGTGACCTTTGGCTACGATGCAGAAAAAGGTTTGCATGGTCTTCTGGAAAATAAAACAGCCTACCTTGTTACCGTGGCCGGTGCACAATTTGCCGGTACCGAGATTGCAGCAATGGATCACCTTGTACCTTATTTAAAAACGGTACTGGGCTTTATCGACTTTAATAAAATTGAAGTCGTCAGTATGGAAGGCACCACTTTGGATGAAGAAACATTTAAAAGTATCCGAGAACATGCACAACAATCTGTAACAGATTTGTTTAAACCTGTTAGCCAACAAATAGCATAATGATACTGTTGCCATTTTTCAGCCAATAAAGGAGGAAATTAATTATTTCCTCCTATATCCAACATGTGTTTAGCATAGACAGCACCAATACTATTGTAATAATTATAGATAAAGTCAGCCCCTGCCTGTTCTAACTGTTCTACTTCGTCATCGTACAGAGCAGTCGCAGTAACGGTACCTTTAAATCCACTTTTGCGTAACTGATGAATTGCAAAAATTTTTGAATCCAGGTCGGGTAAAGCAAACATCACCGTATGAATACCACCCAGTTCCAGGTGCGACCAGAAGCCGGGATCTTCTGCGTCAGCATACAAAACCCGGCGACCAAGGGTACGATGCTTTTCAACCTTACCAGGGTCTGAGTCCATCCCGATGATGCGTTCATTACTTTTTACCAGAAGGTCATAAGCACCTGTACCAACACGCCCCATTCCCATAACCACGATATGCGAGTTACCAACATTTACCGGTTCATCATCCGGGTGACGTTTACTGGTTTCGAACTTCTGCAGGAAATTTTCCAGCCAGCTATAAAGCTCATGCGAATAACGGTTTAAAGGTGCAGATACTGCAAAGGACATCGCAACAGCAATTGCCAGTAGCACAATCCACTCATTACTCAGCCAGTTATTCTTGACCGCAACACTTGCCACGATTAAACCAAACTCACTCAGCGTTGCAAGGGTAAGACTTGTAAGAAACGCACTACGTGCACGCAGGCGGAATAAAACAAAGATAAAAAAGAATAACAATGCTTTAAGTGGAACAAGAAAATTAATAAACAATGCCTGTTGCAACATGGACATGTCAGGGTGACCCAGCAAACCAATCTGCAAAAAGAAACCGACCAGCAAAATTTCTTTTAAACTCCAGATAGCATTCGATAATTCAATAGCACGTTTATGACTGGCCAGCATAATACCCAGCAAAAGTGCACCGAGTTCTGAACTGAGGCCGAAGTACTCAAAGCCATGTCCGCCAATAGCAAGTGCAATTAGCAAGCCAAACAATACAACAAGTTCACCATGACCACTGAGATCAAGCAATTTAAAAAACAGTGGGCGTAATACAAACAGGCCAAGCAATAAAAATGCAGAAGGTGAAGGTGTCACTCCACTGCTTACGCTTAGTATAATGACGGCGATGATATCCTGCATAATCAATACACCAATCGCAACCCGGCCATGAAATGCGCGCAGTTCTCGCTTACCTTCCAGAACTTTTGCAGCAACCACTGTACTGGAAAAGGATAATGCTATACCCAAAATAAGCGCTGTCTGAAATGGCATGGCAAAAACAGATGTAGACAATGCGTAGACAAAGCCCACCGTAAGCAACATATGAACAACTGTGCCGGCTAATACTTCTGCACGAATCAGTGATTTAAGGCGTAACTTAAGACCCACACTAAACAATAATAACAACACACCAGCATGAGAAACTTCTTTTAATAGTGTATTTGTTTCATACCCCAAATAACTCAGGGTAAAGCCCGCGGCTAAATATCCAACAAGTGGCGGCATACCAAGCAGGCGCAGTGCCAGCCCCATCGTAAATGCCATTAGTAGCCATATCATTACAGTCATAATATACAGTGTAACAT
>JALTLP010000055.1 GCA_027001895.1 Chromatiales bacterium
AACTCAAATAAATCATCCCAGATGGGTGAGCGCAATGTCTCGGGCATAAAAAAGTCGGACGATGTTAAAAAAGCAAGTCAGCACGATCACGACACAGGCACGAGCGCAGACAAGGTTACGCTAACCGATACAGCGGCAAAGTTAAAATCGCTCGAATCGGAATTAAGCAGCCAGCCGGTTGTTGATAATAACAAGGTTAAGAACGTGCAAACCAGTATTCAAAGCGGTACCTACAAAATGGACCCCGAACGCATTGCCGACAAGATGATTAATTTTGAATCTGCTTTCAATGATAACTGATTCAGTATGAACTCAACTTCTCAAAAAATGTTTTCCTTGTTACAGGAAATAGCAAGCTACCTTGAACAGTTGCAACAAGCTTTAAAAAATGAATACCAGGCGCTGTCTGACAATAATATGCCGGCAATCGAAACCATAGCCCGCGAAAAAACAGTTTTGATGGATTCACTCGAAGATCTCGACAAAGAACGCCGTAACATTTTAAGTTCGGCAGGCTTAAACCTTAGAGCAACCGGAATCGAAGACTTTTTACAAAATGATAATTCCGGGCAGGCAGCAGAGCTGAAAACAACCTGGACAAAAATTGCCGACTTAACCCGGCAATGTGAAAAGCAAAATAATATTAACGGCATTATTATCGAAAACAACAAGCAACACACAGAAAACGCCCTGTCGATACTACAGGGCAAACAACAAGGCACCGAGCTTTACTCCAGACAGGGAAAATCAATCAAAACAGCCGCAAAGCAAACCGTTATTCGCGCCTAGGCAAGTTAAATGTCGCATAGCCAAAACACAAACATTACCGACACAATACAAAAAAACAACCTGCTTTGCCGCATGGCAAAAGAACATTGCCAGCTGGAAATAAAAACCATTGTCCACGACAACAGTTATAAAACAATTGGCCTGTCAGAAATTCTTAAAGTTGACCTTGATAACGGCACCCTGCTTTTCGACGCCATTAACCCGGTTGAGTTAAAAAAGAGCCGCGCCATAAAAGTTGTCGGCAAGTTAAATGGTATTGATATATATTTTAATACCTGCATCGACAGCATAACCGAACGTAACCACCTGTATTACTGTCATGCTAAAATTCCAGATAAAGTTATTCACAAACAACGCCGCCAGCAATACCGGGTAGAACTGCAAAATTTATGGAAAATTCCTGTTACCCTGGTACTTAACAACAAAACAGCCCCGTTAACCGCCTATATTTATAATATTTCAACCGGAGGCATGAAAGTAAGAAGCTCAACCGAAGATTTCAGCAGCATAAATGAAAACACCATACTCGATGCCCGGATACAACTGCCCAACAATGCCAATATTCAATGCAAGCTTCAGGTTCGGCAAACCCAGTCCAATACATCGGGCTTCCAGCAACTTGCTGGCCAGTTTATCAGGCTTAATGCCAGCCAGGAAAAAACCATTCAGGCTTTTGTAAACACTGTTGAACGAAACAATATTAAAACCAACCCACAACTTCACGCTTCGTAAAATTTATCCGCTTTAAATTAGAAGCCAATAACAATTCAGGTTATAATTCGGGTTTTAACGTCCCCGTAGCATAACTGGATATTGCAATCCCCTCCTAAGGGATAGGTTAGAGGTTCGAGTCCTCTCGGGGACGCCAATTATCATTGTTCTTTTTAGCATCTAATTTAATAGCCAGACTATCTTTTATCCTGGTTATTATCTTTGTCAAAAAAACCAAATAATTTCTTCTTGCTTGCCTGCTTCTGCGTTTCTATT
>JALTLP010000056.1 GCA_027001895.1 Chromatiales bacterium
CACTGAATACTGGCGGCGTACTTTACCATAGTGCGTTTATTGTTAGCGTACTTTTTTGCCGCTTTTGCTTTTCGTAAAGGCCTGCTTACACCTGATAAGTGAGCATTTACCCACAAACACGCAAACTGTTCATTTTTTAACCATTTTGTAGTTAAAAATGCATCAAATTTGACCAAAAGACAAAATAAAGCTATCGTATGGGGAGTTGTTGTAAAATAGAAAAAGTGAGTAAATTCCGTGGATTACAAGCCATTCTTAACGCGAGATTTTAAGTCCATGAACCTTAAGGACAGCCTTGATGGCCCTAAGAAGTCATCAAGCTGGACTAAATTGCACTGGCTGGTCGTTGCTGCCGCCATTACCTCAATTACGACGTTGCTTGTCTTTGCTTCGAAAGATGTTTCTGCCAGGCGCAGCGAATCACTGGCACCGACTTCTGTTACAACTCAGAATTCTCAAACGCGTCAACAACCATCACAGATAACATTACCGCTTCAGCTGGGAATAAACAGCATAGAAGCAACCCCGGCAAACAATAACCAACAAGCCGCTCAACAACTGCAGGTATCGTTACCCGTAGCAACAAAAAATAAAGCCACGCAAACGGCACTTGTTAAGCAAAATAACCTGAATCATCCGCCAGCAAATAAAACAACAGCTACAACCGAAGACTCGACAACACTGTATGCCTGGGTTGATGAAAAAGTGCACCGCGGTGATTCGCTTGCACAGTTGTTTAAGCGCAATAACCTGAGCGCCAAAGAACTGTACAAAATTATGCGCCTGGGTAAAAAAACAAAAGCGCTTAAATATATTCAACCTGGGCAGACATTCAAGTTTCGATTCGACGAGAACCAGCAATTACTGGAAATGGTCTACCAGCAAAACCGTTTTCAGTCACTGCGTGTCACCCGGGTTAACGATGAGTTTACCGCAACCACTTTGTCGCGTGTGGCTCAAAAAAGGAAACAACATATTTCGGGTACAATAAACAGCTCTCTGTTTGTCGATGCAAAAAAAGCCGGCATGAATGCCTCGCTTATTATGGATCTGGTTTCTATTTTTGGCTGGGACATCGATTTTGCACTGGACTTGCGGAAAGGCGATACCTTTTCTCTGATTTATGAAGAACACTTTCTGGATGGTTTAAAAGTAAAAGACGGTGATATCCTTGCGGCAGAATTTACTAACCAGGGACGCACCTACCGTGCTGTGCGCTATACCGATCCGAATGGCAGAAGTAACTATTACACGCCCGAAGGTTTATCCATGCGCAAAGCTTTCCTGCGTACCCCGGTCGATTTTCGTCGAATCAGTTCGCGCTTTGGTAAACGTAAGCACCCGGTATTAAACCGCATGCGCTTACACAAAGGCGTTGACTATGCCGCTCCACGTGGCACACCGGTTAAGGCATCGGGGGACGGCAAAATTATTTTCCGTGGCCGCAAGGGTGGCTACGGCAAGGCCATTATTATCCGCCACGGAGGCCGTTACAGCACCTTGTATGGCCACTTAAACGGTTTTCGACGTGGAATTTATACCGGCAAATACGTCAAACAAGGTCAGGTTATCGGTTATGTTGGCAGCACCGGGCGTGCAACCGGCCCCCATCTGCATTACGAATTCAGAATTAATGGCGTACACCGGAACCCTTTGACTGTTAAGCTGCCTAATGCTGCACCCATTAAGAAAACTTACAAGGAAGACTTTAAGCAACATGCGTCAAACCTGTTAGCACAACTGGATGCCTATCATTATAAAATTGCAGCCAACAG
>JALTLP010000057.1 GCA_027001895.1 Chromatiales bacterium
CCGCTATACCATTGATAGGTGGCATACCCTGTGAAATAAAAACACCCGGCGAAACATGCTCAGAGCCCTGTGTTGTCCACGCACTGTAACTGGATAACGATTGAGTTAAAAATGAATCCAGCAAATAGCTACTTACTGAAGACGGAACCTGTTCTTCAAAATCCATATCTATAACAACCGGATCAGAGTTTTCAAGAAGGCTCTGTTTTAAATAAATATCGTTATGCATAATATTTACATTATTTATTTCATTTAATAAATCATCTGCTGTTAAGTCACCTTCCAGTGCTGTTAAGGCAACTTCTTCAATGTCTTCCAGCCAGTTATTGGAAGATAGTAAAAATTCCAGTGAACATAGCCGGGCTGGTATACGTGTAATAATCGAAATTGGAAAGTAACGTCCAATTCTGTCCACGCTGGGCAACATAATCCCTATCCATGCATTCGCATCAATACAGCCTTCCGATATCATAAATCGCCATATCGGGCTTGTTAAATAATAATCCAGCCAGGACTCGCCTATTTGTTCCTGTGAACCGGCAACATAGTGCTGTAGCCATTCGTCCCAGCCTGCAACAAAATTTGTCGGCAAGGTTCTTTGAATAAAATCACCATGAGCCGGTAATTTCCCAAATAACCCGGTAAATGTTTCGTCCGTCATTTAAATCCTTTCAGAAACCCTGAACGATCTTAGTAAATTCTGGTTGAAAGGATTATTAACACTTTTCGCTTTAATCTGAAACGTTATACTGTGTTCATTTTTAGCCACGTTATATTCAGATGAGCCGGTCTGCGGCACACTGTAGTTCACGTAAAAAGTATTAGACTGCCGGGTTCGTGTCAGTTTTGCCTGATCCTGTAACCTGAACCAGGCCCAGTTCCCATCAAATACCTTAATATGTAATTGTTCATTTAAGTCTTCAAAAATTAAACGTGTTCGGGTTTCTTCGTCAGCGCCCGACCAGGTTACTGTTTTCCAGAATTTTGGACCATGATTATAAACGATGCGTTTGTTTCCCAGTTCGAGTGTAAAACGGGCATCTTGCTTACCCATCCGGAAAGGCTTTAACTGGAAACGGATACTTGGAACTTCAGGGTTACTTCTGAAAAAGATATTCTTGATTTTTTGTGCCTGTTTTATTTGCGATATTGTCTTGCGTGAAAAACCAAGGCTGCGATTATCCACAACTTTCATAGACCAGCCTTTATTACGGTTTACAAAAGGTTTTACGTATTCTGCGTAGAAAGTGTCGACGATACCTTTTGGTTTAAAGAACTCACTAAAATCATAAATAGCCAGTTCGTTAGAAGCCGATTTAGACAAGGGATATCGCCCTGCCAGCCCTTGCTGATAAACACTGTATACTTTTGACTTCCATTCAGCGTTTATATGTTGATATGACGATTGCAAAACAACCTTCCAGGACTGGTCTGCCAGAGTGGTTAACCAGCGCTTAACAGGTTGCGGTGTATTTTTTGCGTAAATACGTAAAGCCGTTATCGCATTACCACTGCCACTCTGGAACCTGGCTTTGGCTATTTCAAAGGATTTTTTTGACGGATCCGGTGACAGTGAAAGTTCACCAACAAAGTCACGTAACTGTGCCAGTTTTTGAATAACCCTGTTAATAGGTGGCGGCTGTTTGGAAGATTCTCTAAGAAGAACATTAATTTCCCGGAACTGCTTGTCCACCCGATTACCAATAAACTTGTTGGATAATGCCGTTACTTTACCGGCTTTATTGCCGA